>RFJS01000170.1 GCA_003694825.1 Verrucomicrobiota bacterium
ACACCGAGGTGAGAGCCGTCGCCGACGCGCCAGGCGGTGCCTTTGCTTTCGATGGTGCGGATCTCGGTCTCGGGATCGAAGGCCATCGTGTAGCGGCGGCGGGCGGGACGGATGTCGCCGCGACGGAAGAGGGCGGCGGCGAGGAGCATGTTGGCCATCTTCGTGGAGTGGTGGGCCTGCTCGAAAAAGCCGGTGAAGTGATCGGCGTCGTCGGTGTCGTAGGCGAACATCCAGATGCCGTCCCAATCCTGGAGGGCGCCGTAGGCGGCGGCGAGCAGGGGCGCTTCGGCGGAGTAGGTGTTGGGCGCGGGGTGCTGGTATTCGGTGACGGTGTGGGGTTTGCCGCGCACGCGCTGGCGGGCGATCGAGGCGATCGTCGAGCCGAGCGGGTCGTTGACCATGGAGACGTTCTCCACGATCCAGTCGACGGGATCCCACGGGTTGTTGGGAAACATCGGGTGGCGCCAGTAGGCATGCGAGTCGACGACATCGAGCTGCGCCTGGATGTTGGGCGGGCTGTTGGCGATGATCGTGCCGAAGACAATGCCGCGGTAGCCGATCGTGTCCTTGATGTGGCGATACATCGTCGTCCAGTAGTCGATCTCGCGGTCGCGCAGGAAGCGGACCCAATCGCGGCGGGCGTCGGCGGTATCGCCGCCGGAGGTGGGGGCGTAGGCGATGGAGGGGATATTGCCCGCTTCGAGGGTGACGCCCTCGGGGAGGCCGCCGATCTCGCCGCCTTCGTGCCAGTGGACATCGGCGAGCCAGACGGTGACGAGCTGGTTGCCGAAGCCGCCGAAGTTCAGCCGGGCGTTGGATTCGTCGACGGCGGCTTCGAAGGTGATGGTGAAGTGCTGCCACTCGGTCGTGAGGGCCGGACTCATCGAGGGGCCGAGGGCGGCCCAGTCGGTATGGGCGCGCTGGATGCCGGCGTAGATCGTGATCGGTTTGCTGGCCCTGGCGTAGAAGCTGATCGTGTAGAGGCGGCCGGCGGTGAGGGACTTGCCGGACTGGTTGATCTGCACATGCCAGTTGGCGCTGCCGGGGGCGGTGACCTGCACCTTGAGGGCGGCCTGGCCGTTGAAGTCGGCGGGGGTGGTGGCGGTGGCCTGGGCGCCGCTGTGCCGCCCGATATTCCAGCCGATCGTGCCCGCGGCGAAGTCGCCGTTGTCGAGCTTGTTGGGGCCGAGAGGGTCGATGCGGTGCCCCCAGGCGGCAAGCAGCTCGGCGGTGGAGGCGTAGCGGGCTTGCAGCCAGGTGTTACAGCGGGCGTTCAACTCGTTGCGGAACACGGCGGGCATGGTGTCGAGCAGGCCGCTGAACCAGTTCTGGAGGAGCCCGTTTTCGTTGTTGATCTCGACGAAGGCGACGGCGGGATCGTCGGCGAGGCGCAGGCCGGTGTAGGGGTTGACCGAGCCGAGGAGGTTGGTGGCGTGCTCCTTCTGCAGTTCGACCATGTGGTCGTCGAAAAAGCTCAAGACATGGGTGTCCTTTCAATCGAGCTGGGCGAGCTCGGGCGGAAAGCCGTCGGCGACCTTGAAGGCGCGGGAAACGAGCAGGTTGATATTGGAATAGATGCCATGCGACTTGAGCGCGGCGATGAAGGCGTGCAGCTCATCGAGCCGCTGGGGGGAGATGGTGCGGCTGTTGCCGGTAGTGTAATCGAGGAGCGGGTGGGCGATCCATGGGGCTTCCATGTGGTGGAAACGCACGGAGTTGACGCCAAACTTCGCGAGGCGCGCCGCGACTTTTTCCGCCGTGGCGCGGTCGCGGAAGATGTTTTCAGCCCCGATGTTGACGCCTAGGAAGCGGATGCGCCGGCCGCCGACTTCGAAATGGCCCTCGGGCGTGACGCTCACCCAGCCCTCGGCGCCGGCGGGGGTGGGTTGCCAGCCCGCGAGACTCGTGATCGTGGGGGAGGCATCATCCCACGGCAGGACGAAGGGCTTGAGGTCGGCGACGGCGCTCGCGGTCGGAACGGTCGTGAGAAGTATCGAGAGAATTGCTGGGCGCAGGTGCATGGCGTGGTGGATACGGGGGAGAAGGGTTTCCGGGGCGTGCGGGAGCGTGGCGGCTGGGATCCTTTAGCGTGTGTCGAAAAAACCCGAAGCCGATCGCGGGTGGCGATTTCGGCTGCCGGGCCGAGGGTGGTTCGACCCGTCTTTAATGCCGGGGTGCCGCCGAAGAAGGGAAGCCCGTGGTCATCCGAATCGTTTGAGACTGCCGGCGGCGAAAAGGGGTCCCGGGCGAACGCTTGAGCAGCGTCGCGGCGAAAGCGGTTTGCCGCGGGCGGCGAAATCGCGCCACGATCGGCGATCTCCAAACCCCGTCACATTCATGAGCTTGTTTGTCGGCATCGATTCCGGGACACAGTCCACCAAGGCTGTCCTGTGTGATACAAAAAAGGGCAAGGTCGTCGCGGAGTCCCGCGCGCCTCACCATCTCATCGAGGGCCTGCCCGTCGGCCACATGGAGCAGCATCCGCAGGAGTGGGCGGCGGCGCTGGACCAGACGATCCTCGAAGTGCTCTCGAAGGTAAGCGCCCGTGACCGCCGAAGGGTCAAGGGCATCGGCATTTCCGGGCAGCAGCACGGATTCGTGCCGCTGGATGCCGACGGCGAGGTCATCCGCCCGGCCAAGCTCTGGTGCGACACGAGCACGGTGAAGGAATGCGCCTATCTCACCCGCAAGCTTGGGGGCGAGAAGGCCGTGATCCGCAAGACCGGGCTGCCCTTTCTTCCCGGCTTCACGGCCGGCAAGATTCTCTGGCTCAAGCGCCACGAGCGCCACAACTACAAGCGCCTCCGGCATGTCCTGCTGCCTCACGACTATCTGAATTTCCACCTTACCGGGAATTATTTCATGGAGTATGGCGACGCCTCGGGCACGGCCCTGATGGACGTGCGCAAGCGCACCTGGTCGAACGCGGTGATCGAGGCGATCGACAAAAACCTCGCCGACTGGCTGCCGCCACTCTCGCCATCGGACAAACCGGCCGGCACACTGCGGCCGGAGATCGCGGAAAAATACGGCCTCTCCACCGACGTCGTCGTCAGCGCGGGCGGTGGTGACAACATGATGGGGGCGATTGGCACGGGCAATGTCCGCCCGGGCGTGGTGACCGCGAGCTTTGGCACCAGCGGCACGATCTACGCCTATGCGGCGAAGCCGGTGGTCGATCCGCGCGGCGAGATCGCCGCCTTCTGCTCGTCGACGGGTGGCTGGCTGCCGCTGCTGTGCACGATGAATGTCACGACCGTCACCGAGCAGATTCGCGGGCTCTTCGATCAGGACCATGCGGCGCTCGATGCCGCAGTCGCCTCGGCCCCGGCCGGGGCGGGCGGGCTCGTGCTGCTGCCGTATCTGGCGGGCGAGCGCACGCCGAACGTCCCGGATGGTTCCGGCGTGTTCGTGGGGCTCAACCAGAAGACCTTCAACCGCGCCTACATGGCCCGCGCGGCGATGGAGGGAGTCACCCTCGGGATGAACTACGGGTTGCGGCGGCTGGCCACGCTCGGGGTGAAGGCGAAGGAGATCCGCGTCACCGGTGGCGGGGCGCGTTCGGGCGTGTGGCGGCAGATCATGGCCGATGTCTTCGGGGTGCCGGTCGTGGGCATGGTCGAGGACGAGGGCGCGGCGCTGGGCGGCGCGCTGCAGGCGGCCTGGTGCGTGGCCCGGCTCGAGGGCAACCGCCGGGCGAAGATCACCGACTTCACCGACGGCGCGGTGCAGCTCAAGGAGTCCACCCGCTGCCTGCCCAACCCGGCCAATGTCGAGCGCTACCGCGAGCTGCAGTCCCTGCAGGATCGCATCAGCGAAGTCATGCGCCCGGTCTTCCCGCGGCAGCGGGAGCTGGCGAACCGGTTGAGCTGATCGCGCGGGTGGCTGCCGGCGGCTCGGGGCGGCGGCGCGTTGTTTTCGCGTGTGGCGTGCCGCCGCTCAGGCTGGATCCTGCGCCGCGGGAACCCCGTGGCGTCCGACCGGTCGCAAGCTCAATAGTTTAAGGCGGTGGTTCGTTGCGGGGGTGTGGGCCGCTTCGCATCTTCCGCGCGTGCCCTGCCTTGAAATAAACAAAAGCAACCCATCCGCACCCATCGGGTGCTTCTGTCCATGAGCTGGCTCGACTGGTCGATCATCGTTGGCTTTTTCGTCGTCCTCGGCGTGATCTGCGTCTCCACCAACCGGATCACGCGGTCCGTGGCGGGGTTTCTCTCGTCGGAGCGGTGCGCCGGACGCTACCTGCTGACCATTGCGCAGAGCATGGCCTTCTGTTCGGCCATCGGGATCATCGGTTCCTACGAGGCGTATTATCGCAACGGTATCGGCGGCGTGTGGTGGGGCATGCTCATGATGCCTGTCGGCGTCATCATCGCCCTCACCGGGTGGGTGAGCTACCGCTACCGCGAGACGCGTGCGCTGACCATGGCGCAGTTTCTGGAGATGCGCTACAGCCGGCGCTTCCGCATCTTCGCGGGCATCGTGGCCTTTTTCTCGGGCATGCTCAACTGCGCGGTGTTTCCGATGGTGACGGCCCGGTTCGTCATCTACTTCTTCGGCCTGCCGGAGCATTACGAACTCTTCGGGCTGACGCTGCCGACCTACCACACCGCCATGTTCGTGCTCGTCGGGCTCGGCGTGACCATGGCCATCGCCGGCGGGCAGATCACGATCATGGTCACCGATTTCTTTCAGGGGGTGATCACCAGCGTGGCCTTTCTCGCCGTGCTCTGGTTTGCCGCGACGCATTTCGGGTGGGACATGATCATGGATACGCTCATGGCCTCCGAGACCATCGACGTGGCCGCGCATCCGGACATGGTCGAGCGGCTGCACCGCGTGCAGGGCGTCTCGATGATGAACCCGTTCAAGCAGGCCGGGCTGCCGGACTTCGGGGTGCCGTATTTTATCATGATGGCCATCCTGCTCTTCGCCAAGCAGGGCATCTGGCAGGGCGGGGCCGGCTACATGACGGCGGCCCGCACGCCGCATGAGGCGAAGATGGGCAACATCCTCAGCAGCTGGCGCTGGCTCATGATCAACATGGGAACGATCGTCATCGTCATGGCCGCCTACACGCTCGTCTGGAACAGCGCCTTCGCGGCCGAACAGGCGATCATCCGCGAGCAGGTCGCGGGCATCGAGGACAAGTTTGTCCAATCGCAGGTCTTCGTCCCGATCGTCATCCGCCACATGTTGCCGGCGGGCCTGCTCGGGCTTTTCGCCGTCTACATGATCGGCGCCTCCATCTCGACCGACGATTCCGCCTACCACTCGTGGGGCTCGATCTTTCTGCAGGACGTGGTGATGCCCTTCCGCAAGAAACCATTCACGAAGGAGGAGCACATGCGCTACCTGCGCTGGTCGATCGCCGGCATCGGTGCCTTCGCCTTCCTCTTCAGCTCGATCTGGACGCTGAAGGAGTTCATCAACATGTGGTTCGAGATCACGGGCTCGATCTGGTTCGGCGGCGCGGCCTGCGCGATCATCGGCGGTCTCTACTGGAGCCGGGGCACGACCGAGGGGGCGTGGGCCGGCCTGCTCACGGGCAGCATTTTCTCGGTCACGGGCATCATCGTGCGGCAGATCTGGCCGGACATGACCTTCCCGTGGAACGACCAGATCATCAACGGCGTGCACGTGGCCGTGGCCGCCGTGGTCCTTTCCTTCCTCGTGTATTTCATCGTCTCCCTCGCCACCTGCCGTGAGCCGGTGAACATGGACAAGCTCCTGCACCGCGGCAAATACGCCATCCAGCGCGACCGCGAGGTGAAGGTGCGGGAAGAGACCCTGGCGACGCGCCTGCTGCGCAAGATCGGGATCACCCCGGAGTTTTCGCGCTTCGACCGCTTCATCTATTTTGCTGTCGCCTTGTGGACAGCCGGCTGGTCGATCACCTTCATCATCGGCACGGCCTACAACCTCGCGCACGATGTCAGTTCGGAGCAGTGGCGTGAGTGGTGGGCCTGGATTCTCGGTATCCAGATCGC
>RFJS01000171.1 GCA_003694825.1 Verrucomicrobiota bacterium
CACGCTCGTCGCCCATGGCGTCGGCACGGGGAAGACATTTGCGTTGATTACTACGGCCATGGAGCTGCGTCGCCTCAATCTGGCGCGCAAGCCCATGCTTGTGGTGCAGAACCAGACCTACGAGCAGTTTGTCGCGAGCTTCCGCAAGCTCTATCCCACCGCTCGCGTTCTCGCGCCGACAAAGCAGGACCGCGCGAAAAAGTTCCGCGAGCGCCTGTTCAACCGGATCGCAACCGGCGCCTACGACGCCATTGTCATTCCGCAGAGCTTCTTCACGCAGATCCCAGACGATCCCAGAAGAGAAGCTGCTTTTGTCCAGCAGGAGATCGACACCCTCGTCGAGTTGAAGGAGGAGCTGGCTCGCAAAGACGGAAAGACGTCACCCAGGGTCAAAGACCTGGCCAAGGCCATAATGAGATTGCAGAACAAGCTGAAGAAGCTGCTCGATCGGAAGACGGACGACGTTCTCACCTTCGAGCAGATGGGCGTCGACGCCCTGCTTGTTGATGAGGCGCACGCCTTCAAAAAGCTGAAGTTTATCACGCAGATGCCCCCGATCAAGGGGCTGGATACATCGGCATCCCAGCGCGGCCTCGGGCTCTACATGAAGACGCAGTGGATCCGCGAGCGCAAGGGCGCGCGCAACGTCGTGCTGGCGACCGGAACGCCCGTTTCCAACACGATCGCCGAGGCGTGGACGATGCTGCGCTATTTGCGCCCCGACCTGCTCAAGGAATACGGGATCACCCGCTTCGATGATTTTGCCACGACCTTTGGCGACACGGTCACCGCCATCGAGCAGACGGCGGGCGGCACCTTCAAGGAGGTCACGCGCTTTGCCAAATACACGAACGGACCTGAACTGATACGCCTTTTCCGGTCCGCCGCCGATGTCGTTTTCCTTGACGATACCGACATCAAGGGGATCCCCGCCATGAAATCGGGCGGGCCGATCTCCATCAAGATTCCACAGTCGCCGGCCGTAAACGCGTTCACCGAGGTGCTGCGCAAGACGCTGTTGCTGTTCGACTCCATGTCCGGCAAGGAAAAGCGGGAGAACAGTCACATCCCCCTTGTCGTGTTCGGGCTGGCCAGGAAGGCAAACCTCGACATCAGGCTTGTCAATCCGTCTGCCAGAGATGATCCCGGCTCAAAGGCAAACCGGGCTGTCGAAGAGATTTATCGCATCTGGAAGGATACTGCGGACGCCAACGGAACGCAGCTTGTTTTTGCGGACCTTTTCCAATCGTCGGACGGGACGTTCAACCTCTTCGACGACATGCGCCGCAAGCTTGTGGCGAAAGGCGTTCCCGACAAACAAATAGCGACGGTTTACGAAGCGACGAACGAAGCCAAACGCGAGAAGCTTTTCGATGACGTCAACGAAGGGCGCGTGCGGATACTGTTCGGCTCGACCGAGAAGATGGGCGTCGGCGTCAACGTGCAGAAGAACCTCGTCGCTCTGCACCACCTGGATGCGCCACACCGGCCCATGGACATCGAGCAGCGCAACGGGCGCATCATTCGTCAGGGCAACACAAATGCCGAGGTGGAAATCCTCAACTACGGCGTCGAGAACACGCTGGACGCCACGCTTTACCAGCGCCTTGCGGTCAAGCAGAAATTCATCAACCAGATTCTTAGCGGCGATTTCGACGCCCGCGACTTCGAGGATGCCGCCGACGAGGTGAGCATGTCGTTCGAAGAAATGATGGCGGTGTTTTCCGGCAACCCGCTTGCCATGGAGAAGGTCGGCCTTGAGGGAGAGCTGCGGACCCTGCAGGCGCAGCGAGCCTCTTTCTACACCCAGCAGGCGCAGGCCAAACACGAGATCGACAACGTCAGGGAGCAAGCGGCGTCGGCCCGGGCGGAGATCCCTCGCCTTCAGGACGCCATCAATATTTTCGACAAGACCCTCAAGAAAACCGATGCCGGGCAGGTCGATGGCAAGTCTTACGGGACCAGGCAAGGCCTCGAAAAGGCAATCGACAGCTATCTTGCCGCGAAGATCAAGGGCGGCATCGCCGAAGTCAAAGGGAAGGTTTCACAGGATCCGTGGCGCATTGACCTGGCCCCCGTCGTCATCAACGGGCAAAGGCTATCCCTGCGACTGGTAATTCCCGTCAACAAATTCGGCATTGCCGGGACGGAGGATTCACCTGAACCGTATATTGCATGGAAGGCGGAAATTGGCCGCAAGGTGGTCATCAGCGGCCAGGCAACGAGTGGAGCCGGGCTGTTGCAGTCGGTCCGCAGCCGCGCCCGGGATTTGCGGTCACGGCTCGAAAAAGCGGAGCTGTCCATCGCCAAAGCCGGGAAGTCGATCATCGAAATGGAGGGGCTCCTGGCCCGGAGATTCGAGCACGAAGATCGTATCCGGTTTATCGAAGAACGGCTGAAGCAGATCGAGGATCAACTGTCATCGGGGAACGGTGGACGGGTTGACTCGCAGATGCTCCGTGCTGACCCCGACGTTCAGGCAATCCTGAACAAAGACTACGCATCGGTCCGTCTGGATGCCGGCGACGAGCAGAGTGGTGTTGAGGTTCTTGACGACGAGACGACCGACGACACCGAAACTGCACCTGAAACCCCATCTGACAGCCAGGGGGCGAAGCAGCCGCAGACCTCGCCCCAAGTCCGGAATGAACCACAACCGGAGCCGGAGGAGCTGGCAAAATACCGGATCAAGCCCACCAAGTTCCGAAATTACCAATCCGGCGATTCCCGCAATTTCAAGGAGGGCGTGGCGTCGTTCACCGATTCCAGTGGAAAACGGTGGTGGACCGATGGCCGTATCATTGCGTTCGGTGAAAAACCGCCGATTGCAGGCGTTGAGGTGGTCAAAGAGTTCACCCCGGACCTGACGAAGGTTGCGGAATCCTCGTATCTCTCGAAGTTCGAGCAGGTCGCCGAAGGTGGGATAGGAGAGCCTCTGCGGGTCATCGGCGTGCACAAGCACTCCGATCCAAGGAGGAGAAAAACCACGGTGGCGGTCGTTTTCGATGACGGCAAGGCAATGGACGCCGACTACTACAAGGTCGTGCGCAAACTTGCCCCGGATGCGATTTTCTTCGCCTCCGATGCCGGCCGAGGAGCGACCCTTTTCTTTGCGGTAAACCCTGAAGACCGCAGCCCGGTGGCGGCGGTCATGTCCATGACCTTCGACAAGGCAAGCTATGCGCCCGACATCCGGGCACGGATCAGGAAGACGGCAAACCCTGATCTTGCCACCACCTCCAGCGCAGGCCAACTTGAAGAACAACGTGAAGCACGCAAAGAACAGGGACACGACGAGTCAGCGCCGGGAGCAACAAGGTGGGTCGCGATCCCCGACACCGAACAGGACTACGTTACCCGCGAAGCCATTGCCGCGGTCCGAAGCGTCTACGCACAACGAGCCCGCGAGCGAGGAGTTCCCGCCCCAACGGTTCGAGCGGTGGACGTTTCACCTGAATCAGCCGTTGACGGAGGCCCAGCAAGCGGACGTGGCGGATTCCTTGCGCGGCTGAGTCGCGTCTTCCAGAAGCGCATTGTCTTCTACGAGGTCGTTGGCGAAGCCGGCGACAATGGCACCGAGGTTGTCGGCCTGACGACGGCAGAGCGACCCAACGCCATCATGGTCAATGCCCGGGCGGAGAACCCGGTGCAGCTGATCGTTGGGCACGAGCTTGGCCACAACATGAAGGTCCAGCGCCCGGACCTCTTCCGGCGGTTGCGGGCTGCGGTGGTAGAGCATGCGCCGATCCCGGAGAAGTATCGGCAGATCAAGCTGCAACAGGGCTACGCCGAGTCCAAGGTCGAGGACGAGTGGATCAGCGACGTGCTCGGGGAGCGGTTCGACGAGCCTGAGTTTTGGCACAAGGTGCTCAATTCCCCCGCCCTCGCGCGATCCGACACCACTCGCCGCATGCTTGTCCAGGACTTGGCCCGCTGGGCTGCGAAGTGGCTCCAGAGCATCGCCGATCGCGCAAAGAAGCTGTTTGTCGGGACGAGTAGGCTCGTTCGCAATATTGACCGGCTGCGCGCCGAGATTGCCGAGGTATTTGCGCAGTATGCGGCGGAAGGCCCCTACCCGGACGCCAATTTGCCCGGCGTGGAGGCGCCGGATGCCGACCTTGCCACGGTCACGAAAACGAAGCGGGTGCGCGGCTCGCCCGAGCAGGAAGCGGTTCTTGAAAAGGTAATCGGCACGCTGGAGGATACTCGCGGACCGCTGGAAAGACTGCGCGACTTCGTGCGCGACAGCCGGGAGTGGATCGATCTCGAACTCAAACAGAAGCTGGTGGATCGCTACGCTTCCATCAAGCGTCTGGAGCGGATGACCTTCGGCGATTCGGCAAAGATCGACGCCAGCGTATCCGCCTACAAGTGGGCGCGCCTGACCGGCAACCTGCCCAGCGTCATGGAATACCTCATCGAGCACGGACCGATTGCCTACAAGGGCGGCTCGATGGTGATGCGGACGGAGCCCATGGTTTACAGCGACCCGGATCGCGGCATCCGCGAGGAATTCAAGCCGATGGGGCTCAAGGACATTTTGCGCCCGATGCAGCAGGCAGGCACGCTGCACCTCTGGGAGGGCTACGTCGCCGCCGTTCGCGCCAAGCGTCTCATCAAGGAGGGACGCGAGCACAACTTCGAGTCGGAGCAGGAAATCGACACCCTGCTCCAGCTGCGCGAGCAGTACCCCGAGTTCGAGACAGCACGACGGCAATATGTTGCATGGCAGCGCACCATTCTGGACGTGGCCGAGGCCGCCGGCGTCATCAACGCCAAACAGCGGGCGACATGGGAGCGTGCCGATTACGTCCCCTTCTATCGCATCATGGACGGCATGGACGGGCGGGATGTGCGCGGACCGAACAAGCGCAAGGGTATTGCCAACCAGCGCAGCGGCATTCGCCGTCTCAAGGGTGGAGAGGCAAAGGTGGCAATTCTGGAGAACATCTACCGGAATGCCGAGACGCTGTTTGACGCCAGCTTCAAGAATATCGCCATGCAGCGCGTGGCCGACCTTGCGGAGAAGGACAACGACCTCATTACGAAAATCCCCTACCGTGCTGTCCCGTTCAAGGTGACGGTAGATGAGGCAACGAACGCGATGCGGGAGGCCGGCATCGATGTCGAATCCTTCACGGAAGATGAGCTGAAGGAGATCATCACCTTCTGGCGCATGCGTGCCCCGGAGGGGAAAAACGTCGTGTCGGTCATGGTCAAGGGCAAGCCGGTCTACTATCGGGTCAAGGATGCGCCGCTGCTTCGCTCGATTCTCGCGCTCGGCCCGGATCGGCACTCGTTGTGGATGCGGATGCTCATGGGGCCGAAACACCTGTTGACCAACATGGTGACCCTCGACCCGGCGTTCATGGTCGCGAACACCATCCGCGACTCGTTCAGCGCATGGGTAATTGCCGACTCCAAGATCAAGCCCGGGCTCGATGCCGCCAAAGGCTTCGTGAAAAGCCTGCGCAACGACCCGGCGAAGCTGGCCATCATGGCGGCCGGCGGCGGGTCCGGGCACTACAACCGACTGCGCTCTGAGGAGGTGCGGAAGCACTTCGCCCGCATGACTCGGAGCGAGCAGCGCGCCTTCCTTGATTCCATCATTGACTCGGCGGCAAAGGCGACCCGGCTTTACAAGGACATCGGTCGGGCGACGGAGAACGCCAACCGCATCGCCATCTACGAGGCGGCGAAGAAAGCCGGCGCCAGCGACGCCGAGGCGGCGTTTCAGGCCCTCGACATCATGGACTTCGGTCTGCGCGGCGACAGCAAGGCGCTATCCTTCTTCCTCGACACCGTGCCGTTCCTCAACGCCCGCCTACAGGGGCTCTATCGCCTCGGACGAGGGCTCAAGCACAACCCTCGGCGTGTTGCCACGCATGGTGCCCTCGTCACGCTGGCGACGCTGGCGCTGCTGGCCCAGAACTGGAATCGCGATGAGTATTGGGATCTGCAGGAGTGGGACAGGGACGCCTACTACCACCTGTGGATAGGCGGCCGGCATGTCCGCATCCCGAAGCCGTTCGAGGTCGGGCAGCTTTTCTCCACGCTCCCAGAGCGGATTTTTGGGCTGCTCGCCAAGGACAAAGACCTTCGTTTGTTCGGAGAACGGCTCCTTGCCATGGTGCTTGATACCTTCGCGATGAACCCCACCCCGCAGTTCGCCAAGCCCGTGCTGGAGCGTGCCATCAACCGCAACACGTTTACGGGAGCCCCGATCATCTCGGCAGGCGATCAGTTCCGCCGACCCGAGGAGCAGTATTCGGTCCGCACGAGCGAGACGATGCGCGAGCTGGCCAAGGCCATGCCCGATTCCGCTCCGGAATGGTTGCGCTCACCGAAGACCCTTGAACACTTCGTCTACGGATACTTTGGCACGCTCGGCATGCAGACGCTCAATGCCGCCGATGCGCTGACCAGGACGCTTGCCAGCTATCCCGCTGCGCCCGCGTCACGCCCGGGGGATTTCTGGATCGTGCGCCGATTCCTCCCCGAGGACGACGGTCGGGCGACAAAGTATGTCGGGCAGTTCTACGACCTGCATCGCGAAATGTCCGAGCTGGTGGCGCAGATCAACGACCTGCGTCGCGCCGGCGAGACGGCGGCGGCCGATGCAGTTGCCCGCAAGCATCAGGACCTGCTCGCGGCGCGTCCCCGCCTGACCAGAACCTACCGCTACCTGCAGGAGATCCGGAAGAAGGAGCGCAACATCTACGAGTCAACCACACTTACGCCGGCAAGAAAGCGCAGCCTGCTGGACGATCTGGCCGCAGCGCGCAACCGTGCCGCAAGGGTCGCCGTAGAGAGCATGCCGCGTCGACGCATGGGGCTGTTGGATACAGAGGCGGCGCGATAGCAACGCAACCTATTGTCTTTCTGATACCTCGGCAACGTCTATGAGACGATGCCTCAGCCCACCAATGTCCGGTTGACGAGAGAGCAGGAGGAAGCGCTCATCCGCTACCTCGACAAGCGCATCGATAGCCTCAAGGAGACCAATCGGGAGCGCATCGAGGCGGACGCCGATTCGTGGCGGCGCTACAACAACGACCGCTCGGACCGCACCGGTGGGGTGTGGGACCACTGCAACACGCCGCTGCCGCTGACGTCGATGGTGGTGGACTACTTCTCGGCCCGGGCGCACGACGAGCTGCTCAGCTCGCGACCATTCTTCCAGATCACGCCGCAAGGACCGGCAGACCGCGACTTCGCGCAGACCATCAGCCGGTTCTCGACCTACAAGCTCAACGACGTTGCCCGCACGCACGAGGAGATTGACCAGGCGCTACTCAGCGCATTTGTGCAGCGCGCCGCCATCCTCAAGGCGGTTTATCACGAGGAGCGCGATTCCTACGAGCGGGTTGGGGTCATTGCCCTGCATGACGCACAAACCGGCGCACCCGTCGAGATTCTGGACTACGGATTCATCCTCGAAGATGCCGAGTGGGTTGAGCAGCCGGACCCGATCAATCCCGGACAAAGCCGGCTGCACCTTGCGGCGGACCCGTCGTTCATCCTTGATCCCGAACGCTACGAGTGGAAGCCGCTGGAGCAACCGGTTGCCTTTGAGCGCACGCTCTACGCGGGGCCGCGCTCCGTCCAGGTGGACAGCCAGCGGTTCCTTGCCCCCATCACAGCTCGATCGCTTGATGAGGCGGACTGCATCGTCGAATTCTACGACCGGACGCTGGACTGGGTGATGGAGCGTTTCAATGAGCGTGAATGGCTCAAGGCGAAGGATTACCGAGCTGAGCTGGCATCGGAGGACGCGGAAGAAAAAACCCCAACGCAGGCAGCCCCGGAGGGCAGCCACCCGATCGAATCGAAGAGCGAGAGCCTTTCGTTCGATCCCCGGACAAAGCGCATCGCCATCGCCGAGTGTTGGTTGACCTGGGATGTCTTCGATCGTGGCACCCCCAGCCGCATTGTCGTGTGGATGGACATTGATCGCCGCAAGCTGATCGCCTGCGAGTATCAGGCCATTGTCTCGCCCACCGGCAAGCCCCCCTACTCCGCCATTACCGTCGCCCGAAAACCGAACCGGTGGTGGGGACCGTCCATCCCCGAGATGGTCAAGGCGTTCCAGGACTACGTCGATGGGCAATTCAACCGGCATTCCTACCGAAACCTCATCAACGCCAACCCGGTCATCGGACAGAACCCGGACGCGATCATCGAGCGCAAGGAGTTCCTGGACATCGGCCCAGGCGAGGCGGTGACGCTGGAGGATGGTCGGTCGATATCCGACTACCTGCAGGCGTTCGTCTTCCCGAATGCCGACCTCGACACCGAGATGCTGCTCGATAAGTGCGTCTATTTCGTCCAGCTGTGGCTGGGCATCAGCAACGTCGCCCAGGGCGATTACAGCGATGTCCCGCAAAACACGACGGCCTTCGGCCAGGACGCGACTTTGCGCGAGGCCGCCAAGTTGGCCCGACGTTTCATTCGCCGGTGCATAGCCGGCATCGAGCACCACATCACGCATCTTGCCAAAATCCTCTTCGCCACGATGGACGACGAGGAGGTCTACTACTACACGGAGGGCGATACCTCGTCCGTTGGATCGCTCACGGCAGACGCGGTGCGCAACCTCGAACTAAATATCCGCATCTCGGTCGGGCGCACGCAGAACGCGCAGGCGATCCAGGCTACGACGCTGGCCAAGCAAATCGTCACGGAATACGTGCAGTATCTGGCGCAGGCGCCGCAGATCGCCGCCACTGTCCGACCTATCTACAAGCAGTCGCTTCGCCTGCTCGGCTTCGACGATGTGGACGCGCTTCTGCCTGATCCGTCGCTTCCGGAGGGGGCCGCGCTCATGTCAATGCCCCCACCCGACGCAAGCGACGTGCCCGAGTCAGCCAGAGACCAGCAGAACCTTGCGCCATTCCCGGACGCCGAAGCGGCGAACACGGCTGCATCCATTGTCACCGGTCCGCCGCCGGTCCTGAACCGCAACCAGCCGCAGGAAAACAATGGATAATCTGGACCACATACCGCCGGGCGATCGCCTCTTTGCGCTGGAGTCGCTCAAGCACTCCATCGGGTGGGCGCTGTACCTCGCTGAGTTGCAACGGCGCATCCGCAGCATCGAGGAGCGTGCGCTCGACCCGGAAACCGACGACGAAACGACGCGAGTGCTTAAGCATGCCCGCCGGTTTCTCGCGAAGGACCACACCCCGTCGAAGATCATCGACCAACTCATCA
The DNA here is from genome assembly GCA_003694825.1 of Verrucomicrobiota bacterium. Lineage (GTDB taxonomy): Bacteria > Verrucomicrobiota > Verrucomicrobiia > Opitutales > Opitutaceae > J108. Next base: position 9,214 of record RFJS01000171.1, read on the forward strand.
CCGCAGCGCGCAACGAGGCACGCCGCGAACCCTCGCTATCCCGATAGCTTCAGTCTCTCAACCCACCCAAGACAATGCCAACCCTCAACTTTGGCCCCCCTCGACGCGGAGACGGAGACCCGACGTGGACAGGAGACAGCTCCTCAGCGCCGACCGATGCGAATCAGTTGCATGTCACGCTCACGGCCGACTACACCATGCAGACGTCCGACAAGCCGTTTGTGTGGGTGACGCCCAACGCCGACGGCTGGAAGTGGATCATGCCGCCCACGTTCGACGGCAATCAGGTCTACGTGCGCAACGAGAGCACCACCTAC
>RFJS01000172.1 GCA_003694825.1 Verrucomicrobiota bacterium
GCGCGCGTGCCGGTCAGGATGCAGGCTGGAACCCGGTCACCAGCTGACGCAGGCGCCCGATGACAGGGGCGCGTTGGATCGGCCGTCTTCGATTCGAAGTGAGGGGAGGAACGGCGCGTTGGGCGTTCTCAGACGATCGGAACGAGGATGCCGTAGAAAAACACGGCGACGAGAGCCATCGTCGAAACAGCCATGGCAAGGGCGAACCTGCGCCGCATGGCCGGATCGAGCGGGACACTCATCTCGGGGGCGGGGGATTTCACAACGCTTGATGCAATCGCGAGCATCCGGAAAGGCAAGCGCTGATTTTTACACGCGTTCGGGGGAATCCCGGTAAGGTGGTTGGGGGCTCGCGGCGGGGTTCGCAGCCTCTCCCGGCAGCCGAAAAACGGCAGACCTATTCGCATCTGCCGTTTTTCCGGTTCTGGAACGTCAAATCCGGTTCATCGTCCGGCGATCAGACCGCCGTTTTGGGCGGGAAGAGGACCTGCCAGAAAGTGGCGAAGACGATCTGCAAATCGAGGAGGAAGGACCAGTTGTTGATGTAAAACACGTCGTAGTGGATCCGCTTTTCGAGAAGGGAGAGTTCGCTGATCTCGCCGCGAAAGCCCTTGCACTGCGCCAGCCCGGTGATGCCCGGCTTGACGTAGTGGCGGGTGTAGTAGGTTTGCAGCAGCCGGCTGAACTCCTCGTCGTGCTGGATCAGGTGCGGGCGCGGGCCCGAGACGCTCATATCCCCGAGCAGGACATTGATGAACTGCGGCAGTTCGTCGAGGCTGGTGCGCCGGAGGAAGCGGCCGAAAGGATAGATGCGGGAATCACCCTCGGTGGCCTGTTTGGCCTCATCGCCGGGTTCGCGCACATACATCGTGCGGAACTTGAGGATGTTGAAGGGGCGCTTGGTCATTCCGGTCCGCGGTTGGGTGTAGAAGATGGGACCGGGGGCCTGGCGCCGCTGCATGAACCACACCAGCAACGTCAGCGGGGGCAGGACAAAAGCCACGATCGGCAGGGAGAAGGCGATGTCGAAGGCCCGCTTGAGCATCCGGTTGATCGGATTCTCGAGCGGCTCGTCATCGAGGGTGAAGAAGGTGTATTCACCTTCGTGATCGACGACGATCGGGTGCTCGAATTCCTCGGCCCAGTTCGTGAAAATGTGCAGCCGGCAGCCCACACGCTGGGCGATGGCGATGACAGAGCGGGTTTCCTCGCGGCTGAGATAGTTTTGCAGGACGATGATCTGGCCGATGGCGTGCTTGTTGAGAATCTTCTCCAGGTCGGCCACGTGGCCGAGGGAGGGGATGCCACTGGGCGCCTCGCCGGCTTCGCCCCGGCTGAGGTAACCGACGGGCTGGACTCCGATGTTGCTCTTGCGGGAAATCCAGGCGTTGAGTCGGGCGATCGAGGAAGGCGCACCGACGAAGATGGTCGGGACGGTCGCATCCTTGAAGACGATCTGGCAGATCAGGACCGGGAGATACTTGTTGCACAGAAGCAAAACCACCGAGGCCAGTCCAAGATAACTGGCGAGGAAGAGGCGGCTCACGGCGCTATCCTTGATGGCCACGACAAAGGCGAGCAGCACGAAGGCGAGCCGGATCATCTGCTGCCGGGTGAGCCGAAGCGCTTCGGTCCAGGTGAGGTGGGCGAGTTTGGGCGCCCAGTGATGGTAGGCCCGGGCCGAGACCAGCATCCCGCCGAAGACGGCGAGGAAATAGAGATTGAGATTGGCCTGGTTCGCGAGCTTGATCCAGCCGGTGGCCTGAACGAACCGGGAGAACTCGATGAAAAGCACGGAGATCGCGATGGTCACCCAGATCCCGTGCAGGGTCGTGAGTCCTTCCTGTCGGTTTTTCAGCATGCGCTCAAGTCGTCTGGTCGTTCGTGGTTGGTGAGTGGATATTAGCAAATGATTTACCAACCGGAAATCGGGCCGCTGCCTGCCGGCGAATTAGGATATTCCCCGATGCGGGACTGCGGGGAAATCTCCACGCCTGATTTTGTTTCAACTTGTTTATTATTAATGAGTTGGGGTCGATTCGGTCCCGGAGGCTCCCGATGAGGACAGGATGGGGGCCGGGGCGGCGCCATCCATCAGGCGATACAGCGCGCGCCCCGCGCAGGGGCGAGTTGCGTTGGCACAAGGATCTCAGTCGCGGGACAAAATGACACACTCCTCCGGACGCGAGCTGTGTGTCACCGCACCGACGCAAGGCGTGTGATCGATGATCAGGAATGGATCAGGTCAATCAGGCCTTCGGTCTGAAGGATCGTCAGGGTGATGGCGATGCCGACGAAGAGGATGAGGACCCGCAGCAGGCGCGCGAGTGCGCCGTAGATGGCGAGCAGTGCGGCGAGCCCGACGCAGATGCGGCCGACCATGCGCACGTTTTCGTGCTCGATGTTCAACCACTCCATGGTGACGGGGATCGCCAGAAGCAGGACGATCAGCGAAGTAAGCGAGATGGTGGGGGTGAGCAGACTGGAACGGCGATCGCCCGACATGAGCCGAATTTACCCGAAATCAGCCTCGGGTGGCAATGATGTTTCGTGCAGGGAAAGAAAGCATCTTCGGGCCGGTGTTGCTTTATCATTCAGGGTCGTCCCACAGCGAAGGGAGGGCGGGCCGAACGGTCGGCCGAGGCAAGTCACTCTGCGTGCCTCACGAGGCAGTGGCCGAACAAAAAAAAATTGGTGGAGCTGATCGGGATCGAACCGACGACCTTCTCATTGCGAACGAGACGCTCTTCCAACTGAGCTACAGCCCCATCAACGGAAAGCCCCGCAAGTTGCGGGATTTTGCCGCCGAGTAAATCAATTTTTTCGGGTTTTCAAGGGGTTGTTTCTCACAGAGGGACGTGTGGGCGTCAGCTGATTGTCCCTATGGGAAGCGCGATGCCGGTCGTGAGAGCCGAAAACGCCGTGCCGCCGTGCCTTCGGCTTCCCCGTCTTCGCTCGGGGGCGGTTGGGACCGGCACTGGTGGTGTCGGCGAGGGCGGGGACACACGGTCCGGGTGCCACGTGGAGCCTCGTCGACCGGCCAAAGGGGTCGCCCGCGGCCGGCTTCGGGCTTTGCGAGACGCGTCTGGACGCGATTCGAGAGGCGCAAATGCCCTTGATGCGTGGGACGGCGACGCTTAGCTGACTGTCTGCAAGGTGGCAGGAGAGCCCGGGCGCCAGTAGCTCAGGTGGATAGAGCAGCGGTCTTCTAAACCGCGGGTCGGGGGTTCGAATCCCTCCTGGCGTGCCACCGGGGTTCTCTCAGGCGGTGTGCGTGAGTTTGTAGGCGAGCCAAAGCGCAGCCACTGTCATTATTCCGGTTTCCACCGAGACGAGGACCCATTGTTTCGGGACGGCACCATCGAGGATCAGGCCGAGCAGGCGCGCCAGGAGCGCGCCTGTGACGAACCAGAAAACCGCGGCGGGGAGGCTGATTGACCAGGGACGCAGATGGTCGATGGCGATGAGGGCCAACCCGAGGCCGAGTAGCATGCCGCCGCGGACACGCTGTTCGATGGCCGCGAAAACATCGGTGGAGTTTGCAGCGCTCCCGGTGAGCATTCCGAAAGTGGCGGGCCAGACGGCGGCGACGATGCCGAGAAGCATCACTCCGAGGCCGAGGAGATGGCGTGTGGTCATGGGAGGTCAGTTTGTCGACGAGAGGCGGTTGGCCACCTGGAGATCAAGGGCTCCAGGCAAGGCCGGTCATTGCTTCCGAAAGTTTCCAGAGCCGGGCGGCAGCGGAGGTGTCGAGGACGTGCGGCTGGAGGCGGCACTCCCCGACAGGGCCGACCATTTCACCGCGTCGGGTGGGGCCGTAGAGGGTCGCGGGCTTCAGGCCGGGTTCTGTGGCGCAGAGAACCTCCGGCCAGGCGCCGCGTTCGGCGGACTGTGCGATGAAGACGGCAAGGGTGCCCCAGAGCAGGCGGGTGAAGGGGCTTGCGGTGTCCCTGAGGAGATTGGTGCGTGAGGCGCCAGGGTGGCAGGCGTAGGCCCGCGTGTCGCATCCGGCGGCGGCGAGACGGCGTTGCAGCTCGAAGGCGAACATCAGCTGGGCGAGCTTGCTTTGTGCATAGGCGTCCCAGGCGCTGTAGTTTTCCGCGAAGTGGATGTCCTCGAATTTGATGCGTTTCAGCCCCATCCGATAGGCGTTGCTGCCGACGACGACAATGCGGCCACCGGAGGCTTCGATGCGGTCGAAGAGCAAACCGCACAGGAGGAAATGCCCGAGGTGGTTGACGGCGAACTGACTCTCGAAGCCGTCGACGGTGAGTGTACGGTTGGCGACCTGGGCGATGGCGGCGTTGCAGATCAGGGCGTCGATGTGGGAAAGGCGCTGGCGCACCTGGGCGGCGGCTTCGCGCACGGAGGCAAGGCTCGCCAGGTCCAGTTGGATTGCGGTGACGTCGGCTTCGGGACCGCGTTCCGCCTTGAGGGAGGCGATGGCGGCCGCCGACTTTTCCGGGTTGCGATTGAGCATCACCACCCGCGCGCCGTGCGCGAGCAGCAGCCGGGCGGCCTGGAAGCCGGTGCCGGAGTTGGCGCCGGTGATGAGATAGGTCCGCCCCGTGAGATCGCCGAGGCGCTCGGGCGTCCAGCCGGCCGGGCCGAAGGGAAGGTTGTTTCGTGCAGACATGGGTGAATGGGCTTGGTGTTTGTGAAATGCAATATAAGTGACTTTTGTGGTTAAAAATAGCGGTAAATGGTCGCAAAAACTTGCCTGATTGTATCTTTAGGTTGTTTTTCATCAGGCGTCGCGGCATGGTCGACGGTGTGGAAAGACGCATTCTCCGGGAGTTGGTCGCGAAGCATGCCGTGCGGGATGGGGTGACGGAGACGCCCATCGCGGGGTTGCGGCTCTTCCGCGTCTCCAGTGCGGTGGAGCGGCTGCCGACGGTCTATCCGCCGAGCCTGTGCTGCCTCGTGCAGGGCGAGAAACGGGTTTACCTCGATGGTGAGCTCCATGCCTACGATGCGGATCATTACTTGTGTGTGACGATGCCGCTGCCCGTGGAGGCGGAGATACCCGCCGCTTCACCGGAGGAGCCGATTCTGGGGTTTCTGCTCGATCTGGATACACGGACGATGACCGAGACGCTCGTCGCCTATGAGGCGGCGGCGCGTTCGGATACGGAAGACGGGGCGGCGCAAGGCGCGAGCGCCCGGGGGATGGCGGTCGCCGAGGTCGATGCGCGATTTGTGGCGGCGGCGGCGCGTCTGCTCGAGCTGCTGGACGATCCGGTGGCCCTGGCGGTCCTCGGCGAAGGACGGCTCCGGGAGGCGTTGTTTGCGCTGATCGAGGGCGGAGCCGGCATGCTGGTGCGGCGGAGCTTCGCCGGCGTCCGCGGCGTGATGCGCGCAGTGGCCCACTTGCGGGAGCACCTGCACGAGCCGATTTCCGTGGACGAGCTCGCGCGGGCGGCGGGGATGAGCCGGGCGGTGTTTCACCGGCGGTTCAAAGCGGTCACGGGGGCGGCTCCGCTTCAGTTTATCAAGGCGATGCGCCTGCATCGCGCGGCCATAGCGATCATCGGCGGTCGCACGGTCGGCGAGGCAGCGGAGGCGGTCGGCTACACGAGCGTCTCGCAGTTCAGCCGCGAATTCCGTCGGCAGTTCGGACAGTCTCCGCGGGGATGGGCGCGATCGATGACGCCGGTGGCAATGGCGGGGGCGGCGAGTGTGATTTGAAGAAGGCAGGCAGAGGACGGGAGGGGCACGCGAGGCTTGAACCGGCGGGGTGTTTTCGGATACACGGAGAGCATGCGCATGCGCCGCCGCGAATGGCCGAGTGAGGCGTTTCAGATGGCACCGATGATCGACATGGTGTTTCTGCTACTGGTCTTTTTCATGTGCGTGAGCACGCTGGCGATCGCGGAGAAGGCGCATCCGGTGGCGTTGCCGGAATCGGCGCAGAGTGAAGTGCCGGAGGACTTGAGCAACCGGCTGACCATCACGGTGGCCGCCGATGGCTCCGTGTATGCCGGGAGTGTGCCGATCGACCGCGAGCGCCTGGCCGCGCGGTTGAAAGCGGCCTTGCAGGGGCGGCCGGATCTGAAGGTGCACGTGCGCGCCGATCGCGGGGTGCCGTATGGCAGGATCCGGCGGATTTTGCAGACGTGCGCCGATGCCGGTGTGTGGGAGATTGTCTATGCCACCTATCAGGAATCGTGAGTGGAAGGAGCACGGAGGTGGGGCATGGCCGTTGAGGTAAAGCGAAGGCAGGATGCGGCGCCGGCCTTTCAGATCGCGCCGATGATCGATGTGGTTTTCCTGCTGCTGATCTACTTCATGGTCAGCGCGAGCCTGCAGAAACAGGAGGCGGACATCTCTTTTCGGCTTCCGGGAGTGGCCGAACCGTCGGAGACGCTGGAGTTTCCCGATGAACAGGTGATCGAGATCGACGCCGCCGGCCAGGTGGTCATTAACGAGTATGCCTGTGATGCGCCGGGGGCGCGACGCCTCGTGGAGCTGACGGCGATCCTCTCGCGGTTTCGCCAGACCTGCGAGGCGAACCAGGTGGAGCCCGCGGTGACCATCGCCCCGGACGATGCCGTCCCGCACCAGGTCGTCGTGCGCGTGATGGATGCCTGCGCGCAGGCGGGCATCACGCAGGTGAATTTTGCGTTGGGAGAGGAGTAGTGGGCAGGGGGCGGAAGTCTTCCGGTGCGGGGGGCGTTTCGGCTGGCGTTTCGCGTTGCCAACCCCGCCGGGCCCGCGAAGGTTCGGCGCATGGCCAGGCAGAAGCAGGCAACGTGGGGCGGCCGGTTCGGATCCGGTCCCGCCGAGGTGATGCTGCGGTTCAGCGAGTCGGTGTCATTTGACCTCCGGCTGGCTCCGTTCGACATCGCGGTCAACAAGGCGCATTCGGCAATGCTCTGCAAGGTCGGGCTGCTCACGCCGCCGGAACGCGACGCCATCCACGAGGGGCTGGACCAGATCGCCGCCGAGATCGAAGCGGGCCGCTTCAAGTGGGATCCCCGGCTCGAGGATGTGCATATGAACATCGAGCAGGCACTGACCCGGCGCGTGCCCGCGGCCGCCCGCCTGCATACGGCCCGCAGTCGTAATGATCAGGTGGCTACGGATGTGCGCCTTTTCTTCCGGCATGCCTGCGAGGAGCTTGCCGAGCGAATCCGGGGGCTGCAGCGCGTGCTGGTGGCCTTCGCCGACGCGCATCAGGATGTGCTCATCCCGGGCTACACGCATCTGCAGCGGGCGCAGCCGGTGAGCGTTGCCCATCATCTGCTGGCGTATGTCGAGATGTTGGGTCGGGACGCGGATCGGTTTGGCGATGTGCGGGAGCACGCCAACGTCTGTCCGCTGGGGGCGGGGGCGATCGCCGGCACGACGCTGCCGATCGACCGTGAATACACGGCCGAACTGCTTGGGTTCGTGGACAGCCGCGGACGGCCGCGTGTGACGCGCAACAGCATGGATGCCGTCTCCGACCGCGATCTGTTTTTCGAGTTTGCCACGGCCTGTGCCATCTGCGGGACGCACCTGTCGAGACTGGCGGAAGACCTCATCCTCTGGAGCAGTTCAGAGTTCGGATTCGTCTCACTGCCCGATGCGTTCTCCACCGGCTCGAGCCTGATGCCGCAGAAGAAAAATCCCGACTCCATGGAGCTGGTGCGTGGCAAATCCGCGCGGCTGCAGGGCAATCTCCAGGCGCTCTTCACCATGGTCAAGGGACTGCCGCTGACCTACAATCGCGACCTGCAGGAAGACAAACCGCCGGTCTTCGACAGTTTCGACCAGCTGGCGATGTGCCTCGAGGTGTCCGCGGGCACCGTGGAGGGTTTGACCATGAACCGCGAGAAGTGCGCGGCGGCGGTGAGTGATCCGGCGCTGCTCGCCACGGACCTGGCGGACTGGCTGGTGTTGCGTGGCGTCCCATTTCGCGAGGCGCATCATGCCGTGGGCGCGCTGGTGGCCGTGGCCGAAAAGCGCGGCTGCACGCTCCCGGAAGTGAGTGATGCGGACGCGCAGAAGGTGCATCGCGCGCTCAAGGGCGACTGGCGCAGTGTCTTCGATCTGAAGGTCGCGATGGCGCAGCGCCGGGGTGTCGGCATGCCGGGACCGGCGCGCATTCGCGAAGAATTGCGACGCTGGAAGCGGCTTCTCAAGGACGGGAAGCCGGGCGGGCGTCGATGAACACCGGGCGGCAGGGTCCGCCCGTCGCGCGCGAAGCACTGTCTCCCTCGGAGGCGTTGCGCCCCTTCCGGCCGGGCTGGATCTTCAGCTTTTTCAACGCGCTGACGTGGCAGGTGGCGCTCGGCACGCCCATGGTCCTCATGGCCGAGGCGCTGGGGGCGAGTTCGGCGGTGATCGGGGTGATGTATGCCTTTGTGTTCCTGCTCACGCCGGTGCAGATCGTCTCGACGTCGCTGTTGCCGAAAATCGGATACAAGCGGATGATGCTTTTCGGCTTCGGGATGCGCAGTCTCTTTCTGCTGCCGATCATCTTTCTGGCGTGGCTCGCGCCGGAGCAAGGGGAGAGGTGGATGGTCGGCGTGTTCGTGGTCAGCCAGTTTTTCTTCGGGTTTTTCCGGGCGATGGGCTCTTCGGCTTTCCTGCCATGGATCAATGCCATGCTGCCGGAGCGGGTGCGGGGACGTTATTTCTCCACGGATCAGGTGGCCTCGGGTATCGCAGGTGTGGGCACGCTGGTCTTTTGTGCGGTTTCGCTGGCGGTGCTGCCGCCCTGGCGGGCGTTTCTGCTTCAATATGCGGTGGCCTTTCTCGGTTCCTGGTGCTCCTTCGCGGCGCTGGCGCGCCTGCCGGAGCGCGGGCGGCCGGCGGCGCTGCCGCTGCGCGAGGTCCTCAGCGCGACGCCGCGACTGGTCCTGGGTGCCGGGGACTTTCGGCGGTTTCTCGGGCTGGGGGGCGGCGTGGGCGTTGCCGTCAGTGCCGTGCCGCCGTTTTGCGCGTATTACCTGAAGGTGGTGCCCGGGCTGGCGCCTTCGAGTATCGTCTTTTTCACGACGATTCAATATGTCGGGGTGATCGCCGGGGCGGCGTTGATCCGCAGCCGGGTGGATCGCTTTGGCCCGAAGCCGTTTTTTCGACTGTCCATGGCGCTGCACGCTCTCGTGGCGGCGGCCTGGCTGGCGTTGTTGCGGGGGTGGGGGGTAACGGTGGACTGGCTGCCGGCGGTGTATCTCGTGCTGGGGCTGGCTGCGTCGTGCTGGTTCAGCGCGACGATGAAATACCTTCCGCAGGTCGTGCCGCAGGAGACGCGGACTCTGGCCTTTTCTGTGCACGCGGGCACGATTTCGCTCGCCAGCGGGCTGGCGCCGATCCTCTGGGGGCTCGCCATCAAGGGGCACGGGGTGACGCCGTCGGTGAATGTCGGGGCGTTTCAGGTGTTTTTCCTCTTTGTCATCGTCCTCCTGGGCGGGCTCCTGCCTGTCGTGGCCCGGCTCCCGGACCGCGAACCGGTGGAGCGAGGATGGTTCCCCGGAGGCTTTGCCCTGCGGCCGTTCCGGGCCTTTACCCAGTTTGCCACGCTTGTGATGCCGGGAGCGGGAGGGCGGAGGGAATCCGTTGACTCGGATGCCGAACACGGCGATGCCGATCAGCACTGCCACCGAGACGCATGAGCCTCATCCGGATACTTCCCGATCGTGTTGCCAACCAGATCGCCGCAGGCGAGGTGGTTGAGCGTCCTGCGTCGATCGTCAAGGAGCTGATCGAGAACTCGCTCGATGCCGGTGCGACCCGTGTGGAGGTGGAGTTTCGGCACGGCGGCCGATCCTTCATCCGGGTCGAGGACAACGGGCGCGGCATGTCGCGAGACGACGCGCTGCTCAGTCTCGAGCGACATGCCACCAGCAAGATCCGCGAGGCCGGGGATCTGGACAAGGTGCTCTCTTTCGGGTTTCGCGGCGAGGCGCTGCCCTCGATTGCCAGCGTATCGAAATTTACCCTGCAGACGCGCGATGCCGGGTCGGAGACAGGCACCGAGATCGTCGTCAACGGCGGGAAGGTCGTGCACGTGCGCGATTGTGGAATGCCGGTCGGGACGCGGATCGTGGTGGCCAATCTCTTCAACTCGGTGCCGGCCCGACGCAAATTTCTCAAGAGCGACGCCACGGAGGCGGCGCACATCATTCATCAGACCCGCCTGCACGCGCTGGCCTGTCCCGAGGTGGCCTTTACTTTGCTCGAGGACGGTCGTCTCAACTTCAAGTCGCCGGGCTGTCCCTCCCTCAAGGATCGCATCGAGGAGGTGTTTGGCCGCCGTATCGCATCCGAACTGATCGAAGTGGCCGCGGAAGAGGGGGGGATGCGGTTGCGCGGACTCATCAGCCGGCCGGGCGTGGCCCGCTCGACGCGTCACGAGATGATCACGTTCGTCAACCGGCGTCCGGTGGACAGTCGCACGCTGGCTTATGCGTTGCTCGAGTCCTACCATGCACACATCCCGAAGGGACGCTACCCCATGGCGTTTCTCTTCCTGGATATCGATCCTGCCCGCGTCGATGTGAATGTGCATCCGGCCAAGCGGGAGATCCGTTTTCGCGAGGAAGCAAAGGTGCGTGGTTTCACGATTCGGGCGGTCCTGGAAGCGTTGCGACTGTGGCAGGAGCAGGCGCTGCCCGAGGCCGTTCCCGGCAGGCCGGTGCAACCCGCCGCCGAAGGGGCCGGCCAAACCGAGCCTCCCGGTGGTCAGTCCCCGAACCTCTCCCGCACCGCCGCGGCGCAGCGGGACGACGGGAGCGCCTCGCCCCGGCCCGGGCCCCAGACGCCGACCGGGCGTGTCCCGGCAGCGCCGCCCGCTGAAATCTCTCCGGCGGGGGGCGGTCGCGCCAGGAAAGGGGAGGCGGGAGCCGAGCCGTCGGACGATGCGCAGGCGGGGACGGCGCCCCCCGCGACAGCTTCCTCTTCCGCGCGCGATGAGGCCGGGCGGGAGGATGACCGGACGAGCGCACCTGCCGGTGTGGATTGGCGTGCGCTGGGACCGTTGCAGGGCGGTTATTGGTTGTTCGAGTCGCCGCGCGGTCTGGTGATTCTCGATGTGCGGGCCGCGGCCGAGCGGGTCTGGTATGAGCGGCTGGAGCGGCAGACGCGCGATGGTCGGGTGGAGATCCAGCAGCTCCTCCTGCCTGTCGTGCTCGAGCTGGAGCCGGTGGCGGCGGCAGCGGTGGCCGAGCAGCGCGAATTCCTTCATGCTCACGGCTTTGTCGTCGAACCCTTCGGTCGACACATGTTCCGGCTCGAGGCGACGCCGGCATGGCTCGCGCCCGAGGACGCGGCCGTGTTTTTCGAGGAGATCGTCGGGCTCATTCGGTCGGGCCGCGGGGGCGGCCGGAAAACGTCCCGGGCTCACGACGCGCTGACACGGGCCGCGTCGGCGCGGGCGGCGGTCGGGACATCCGCCCGGATCACCGACGCGGCGGTCCGGCGCCTTCTCGAGGATCTCTTGCGCTGTGATGTGCCGCACAGCAATCCCGATGGACGCCCGACCTTCATCGAGATCAGCCGCTCCGAGCTGGCCCGCCGCTTTCACAAGGCGCCGGCGCCGGGCCGTCCCGATCTCGACTGATGGGTCCTCCGCCCGCCGGGGCGATGGAGAAAGCATGCCCGCGGTCGGTGTGATACGCGCTTGTGTTCGGCTGGCGTCGACCGATGAATGGGGGCGCCAATTTCAACCCAGAAGGACCATGCGAAAAACAACCGCGAAGAAATCCAGGAGCACCGGCAAGGAGGCGAATCGGGGCTTCAAGTTCGATATCGGTGATTCGGTGGAGAGCGTCCAGCGATCGATCGAAAACCACCTCAAATACACACTCGGCCGGGATCGGGAGACGGCCAGCATGCACGAGTGGTGGATCAGCACCTCCCTGGCGGTGCGCGACCGTATCCTCGAAAGGATGATCCGCACCCAGGCCGCTCATCATCATGGCAATGTTCGCCGTGTCTACTACCTGTCTCTCGAATACCTTATGGGCCGCCTGCTGGTGAACAATCTCATCAATACCGGCATCTACGACCAGACACGGCAGGCGCTGGCCAACCTCGGCCTCGATTTCGAGGAAGTGGCGGAGGAGAGTCCGGACATGGCGCTCGGCAACGGTGGCCTCGGCCGCCTCGCCGCCTGTTTCCTCGACTCGCTCGCCACGCTCGACCTTCCGGCGATCGGCTACGGCATCCGCTACGAGTTCGGCATTTTCCGGCAGGAGTTCGTCAACGGCTACCAGGTGGAGCATCCCGACGAGTGGGCGCGTTTCGGCACGCCGTGGGAGATCGTTCGCCCCGACTACACTCAGGAGGTCAAGCTCTATGGCCGGGTCGAGACCCGGTTTGACGAATACGGCAATCCCACGCCGGCCTGGGTGGATACGAAGACCGTCCTTGGCGTCCC
>RFJS01000173.1 GCA_003694825.1 Verrucomicrobiota bacterium
CAGGAAGACGAAGCGGCGGCCCGCCGGGCCGAGATGGCGCCCTACGCCGTGACGGCGGAGCTGTTCGCGAAGGCGAAACCGGACGCCTTTTTCATGCACTGCCTGCCGGCGCACCCGGGGGAAGAGGTCGAGCAGGCGGTCCTGGACAATCCGCGCTCGATCATTTTCGACCAGGCGGAAAACCGGCTGCACGTGCAGAAGGCCATCATGGCCATGCTCGTCGCGAGTTGATCTGGAGCCCGGTCCGGCGCGTTGGCGCGGGCTCATGCGCCGGTGATGGGGAGCCGGCATGGCGCATCCCGCGCCGTCGCGGGCGGCCCCGCCCGTGCCCCAGGGTTATGAAGCGCTGCCGGGCGAAGCTGCGCTCGTCGTCGGCGCCTTTGTGGCGACGACGGAACGAAATACCGCGCGCCCCGTGAACGAAACGGCTTGCCGTGCGCGAAAATGCGTCCGGTTTTGACCCCATCGTCTCCGGGTCAACCCCCGTCGTCTCAAACAACCGCAAGACATATGAAGGCAGTACTCGCATATTCGGGAGGTCTCGACACCTCGGTCATCGTCAAATGGTTCAAGGAGCATTTTCAGGCTGATGTGGTCACCTTCTGCGCCGACATCGGCCAGCAGGAAGAGCTCAAGGGCCTCGACAAGAAGGCGGAAGCCACCGGCTCCTCAAAGCACTTCACCCTGGATCTGGTCGAGGAGTTCGCACGGGACTTCATTTTCCCGATGATGCGGGCCAACGCCGTCTACGAGGGGCAATACCTGCTCGGGACCGCCATTGCCCGGCCGCTCATCGCCAAGGCGCAGATCGAAATCGCCCGCAAGGTCGGTGCCGACACCGTCGCCCACGGCGCCACCGGCAAGGGGAACGACCAGTGCCGCTTCGAGCTGACCTACGCCGCGCTTGCTCCCGACCTCAACGTCGTCGCCCCCTGGAAGATGGAGGAGTTTCGCAAACTCTTCCCCGGCCGGGCGGAGATGATCGCCTACTGCAAGAAACACAAGATTCCCGTCGAGGCGTCATTGAAAAAGCCCTACTCGATGGATCGCAATCTACTGCACATCTCCTACGAGGCGGGCATCCTCGAGGATCCCTGGTTTGATCCGACCACCCGGGCAAACCGCGGCATGTTCAAGCTTTCCGTTTCCCCGGAAGATGCGCCCAACAAGCCGGAATATGTCGAGCTCGAGTTCGAGCGCGGCGACTGCGTCGCCGTCAACGGCCGCAAGCTCTCCCCGGCCGGCGTCATGAAGGCGCTGAATAAACTCGGCGGCAAGCATGGTATCGGACGGGTGGATATGGTGGAGAACCGTTTCGTCGGCATGAAGAGCCGTGGTGTCTACGAGACGCCGGGGGGCACGATCCTCATGCATGCGCACCGACAGATCGAATCGCTCACGATGGACCGCGATCTCATGCATCTGCGCGATTCGCTCATCCCGAAGTATGCCGAGCTCATTTACTACGGCTTCTGGTATGCGCCGGAGCGCGAGGCCCTGCAGGCGCTCATCGACAAGAGCCAGGAGCACGTCACCGGCACGGTGCGGCTCAAGCTCTACAAGGGCAATGTCATCACCTGCGGACGGCGCTCGAGGTATTCGCTCTATGACGAGAAAGTCGCTTCGATGGAAGGCGTCGAGAGCGGCTATGACCAGAGCGACGCAGAGGGCTTCATCCGCCTCAACGCGCTTCGCCTCAAGGCCCGCCACGCCGCCCAGGGGCTGCCTGCCGGGGTCGATGCGTCGCTGAACCGTCCGAAGAAGAAGCGGACGGCCACGCGGAAGACCGCCGCGAAGAAAAAGACCGCCGCGAAGAAAAAGGCCTCGCGCGCCGGCCGCCGATAAGCACCAGTCTCGCTTCTGCCACTGTCGGGCGATCCTTCGTGGGTCGCCCGTTTTCTTTGCCTTCGCCCCGGTGCCGGACCGCGGGAAAAAGAGGCGCGCGGGGCTTTTCAAATATGAACGCGGCCCCGGGGCCCGTGCCGTTTGCGGTTGACCCGCCGTGAGCGCGGGGGGAAGACGCGTGCATGCGCGAGGCGCGCGGCGGCATCACCGGGATGCCGCCGGTGCCGCCGCCTCTGTGTCTCACCTCTCATGAAAAACGTCCGCCTCGGCATCATCGGTCTCGGCAACATGGGTGCGGCTCACGCCCGCACTGTTCTCGAAGGAAAGGCTCCGGGCCTCGAGCTGGCCGCGGTGGCCGACCGCAATGCGGATAAACGGGCGCTGTTTCCCGAGGTCCCGGGATACGAAACGCCAGAGGCGCTCATCGCCTCCGGCGAGGTCGATGCCGTCCTCATCGCCACCCCTCACTACAGCCATACCACCATCGGCTGCTCCGCCCTCGAGGCCGGACTCCACGTCATGGTCGAGAAGCCCATCTCCGTGCACAAGGCCGACTGCGAGAAACTCATCGCCGCCTGGCGGGCCCGCCGGGGCCGGCGGCGCCCGGTCTTCGCCGCCATGTTCAACCAGCGCACCGATCCTTTCTATCGCAAGATTCGTGAACTCGTGCAGCGGGGCGAGATCGGGCGCGTCCAGCGTATCAACTGGATTATTACCACGTGGTTTCGCCCGGAGGTCTATTACTCGATGGGCGGCTGGCGGGCGACCTGGGCCGGGGAGGGCGGTGGCGTGCTCCTCAATCAGTGTCCGCACAATCTCGACCTGCTCCAGTGGATCTTCGGCATGCCGGCGCGCGTGCACGCTCACTGCGGCTTCGGGCGCTACCACGCGATCGAGGTCGAGGACGATGTGACCGCGTATCTCGAATTCACCGACGGTGCGACGGGCGTCTTTATCGCTTCGACCGGGGAAGCGCCGGGGACGAACCGGCTCGAAGTCGCCGGCGACCGAGGGCGGCTTGTCTATGAGAACGAGCGCCTCGTCTTCACCCGCAACGAAGTGCCCGTCTCCGAATTCAGCCGCACGACGGATGCGATGTTCGGCAAGCCGGCGACATGGGAGGTGACGTTTCCCGAGCTGTCGGGACACGGTGGGCAGCACGTCGAGATTCTGCGGAATTTCGCCGACGCGATCCGGCATGGCGCCGAGCTCATCGCGCCCGCCGCCGAGGGCATCCATTCCGTGGAGCTGGCCAACGCCATGCTGCTCTCGGCATGGACCGGGCGGATGGTCGAGGTGCCGATCGACGCCGCCGCCTATGCCCGCCGGCTTCGCCGGAAGATTCGTGAATCCAAACCGCGGTCCGGACCGGTCCGCCGGACCGGGCCCGTCGACCTCTCCGGTTCCTTCAGTTGATTCGCTTCCTTCGCCCCTGCCATGAAACGCGCCCAAATCGCCGCCCAGCTCTACACCGTCCGCGACCACACGCAGACAGCCGCCGATCTCGCCGAAACGCTCCGGCGCCTTCGGGACATCGGCTACGCCGCCGTGCAGGTCAGCGCCATCGGCCCGATCCCGCCGGCCGAGGTGCGCCGGATCTGCGAGGAGGCGGGCATGACGATCTGTGCGACCCACGAAGACCCGGCGGTCATTCGCCGCCGCCCCGGGGAAGTTGTCGAGACCCTGAGCACGCTTGGCTGCCGCCACACCGCGTATCCATTTCCTCGCGATGTCGATTTCACCAGTCCGGCTGACATCGATACGCTCGTCGCGGACCTCGACCGGGCCGGGGCGGTTCTCGCGGCGGCGGGATGCGTCCTCAGCTATCACAACCACGCCATCGAGTTCATGCGGCTCGGCGCCGGCACGGTGCTCGAGGCGATCTTCACGCGAACCGATCCGCGCCACCTGCAGGCCGAGCTCGATACCTACTGGGTGCAGTTTGGCGGAGGCGATCCGGTCGATTGGTGCCGGCGCATGGCCGGGCGGCTGCCGGTGATTCACCTGAAGGACTACAAGTTCACCGCGGAAAACCAGCCCTCCTTTGCCGAGCTCGGCCGCGGCAATCTCGACTTTGGCCGCATCGTTGCCGCCGCGGAGGCGGCGGGGTGCGAATGGTTCGTCGTCGAGCAGGACACCTGTCCCGGCGATCCGTTCGACTCACTCCGCATCAGTTTCGAATACCTCATCGAGCACTTTGTCGACGATTGAAGCTTCACCCAACCCGCCATCATGACCACACCCGAGTTCCTTCCCGACGACTATCTTCTGAGCAACGAATGGGCGCGGCGCCTCTATTTCGAGCATGCCGCGAAGCAACCGATTTTCGACTACCATTGTCACCTCCCGCCGGCGGAGATCGCTGGGAATCGGCAGTTCGAGAACCTCACCGCGATCTGGCTCGCCGGCGACCACTACAAGTGGCGGGCCATGCGGGCCAACGGCGTATCCGAAGATCTGATAACCGGCGAAGCCTCCGACTACGAGAAATTTCTCGCCTTTGCGCGGAGCATGCCCTGGTTCGTTCGCAATCCACTGCATCATTGGTCGCATCTCGAGCTGCGGCGGTATTTCGATATCGATCTGCTGATCAACGAAGCCAATGCGCCGGCCATCTGGGAACAGGCCAACGACCGGCTCGCCTCCCCGGAACTTTCCGTGCACGGCATCCTGCGCAAGTTCGACGTCGGCGTCATCTGCACGACTGACGACCCGGTCGACAGCCTCGAGCACCACCGGGCGATCGCTGCGAGCGGGTTGAAGACACGGGTGTATCCGACTTTCCGGCCCGACAAGGCCCTCACCGTCGATCAGCCCGAGACCTTCAACGCGTGGTGCGACCGCCTGGCGGCGGCGGCGGATGTCGACGTGAAGGATTTCAGGGCCTTCCTCGAGGCCATTCGCAAGCGTCACGATTATTTTCACGAGATCGGCGGCCGCCTCTCTGACCACGGCATGAACTGTGTGCCGTGGGCCCCCTGCAGCGAGAGCGAGGCAGCGGCCATCTTTGATCGGGCCCGGGCGGGCCGGGCGGCTTCGCGCGCGGAGTGGGAGCAGTTCGCCACGTTCATGATGCTTTACTTCGGGCGGCTCGACGCGGCCCGGGGCTGGACGAAGCAGCTGCATCTCGGCGCCATGCGCGACAACAACACCCGCCTGTTGCGGCGCCTCGGCGCCGATGCCGGCGTGGATTCGATCGGCGACTTCCCGCAGGCTTTCACGCTCTCGCATTACCTCGACGCCCTCGACAGCGCCGATGAGCTGCCGAAGATCGTTCTCTACAACCTGAACCCGGCCGACAACTACGTCTTCGCCACCATGTGCGGAAACTTCGGCGATGGGCGAATCCCGGGCAAGATGCAGTTTGGTTCGGGCTGGTGGTTCCTCGACCAGCGGGAGGGCATGGAGTGGCAGATCAACGCGCTTTCACACCTTGGGCTGCTCTCGCGCTTCGTCGGCATGCTCACCGATTCCCGCAGCTTCCTCAGCTACGTGCGGCACGAATACTTCCGCCGCATCCTCTGCAACCTCATCGGCCGCGATGTCGAGGCGGGCCTCATCCCGGCGGATGAGGCCGCACTGGGCGAGCTGGTCGCCAACATCTGCTACCACAACGCCGCGAACTTCTTCGGGCTCGAACTGCCGGCGTAGCCCGCCGTTGTCCCGGAGAAGCGCTCGGCGCCTCGATGGCTGCTCGCCGACGCCTCGCTCAATCCATCCGGAGCCGCGACGCGACAGCCCTGCGCGTGGCGCGCACAGCCGCAAAGGCGATGCCGTGAAGTGGGGCAGAACCGCCGCGTTGCGACTGGGCGTGCCGCCCCCGGTCGCAACAGGGGCCAGCCATCCGCACGGGGGGCGATGGCAAATCCAGTCAGACGATACCGGGAATGGCGGCGCCTACCGCACGAAGCTCGAGGCGACGACCTTGACGCGGCAGCAGCAGTTCGAGAAGGTGACGCTCGTGCGTTCGGACGGCAATTGCCTCGCCGCGAAGTATGGGTCCACGGCCAACATCCTCTACGACTACAGGTATGACGACCGGCAGTATTTGACCTCACAGAACATCAGCTACAGCGGCCTGAGTGACGCGACCTGGAGCTACGACACCGCGGGCAACCGGCTCAGCTCGGTGGACACGCACGGCTCGCAGGGCTACGAGGTGAACAACCTCAACCAGATCGACCCGAGCGCCCCGGGGGTGCAGTTTGTCTGGGACGTGGATGGCAATCTGGATGCGGATCCGGAGTGGGATTACGCCTACGACGGCAACAACCGGCTGATCA
>RFJS01000174.1 GCA_003694825.1 Verrucomicrobiota bacterium
CCATGGCCCACTCGTGCATCCCGAAGCAGCCGAAGAACGGCGGCCGGTCGCGAACGGCTTCGAGCAACCGCTTGATCCAGCGAACGCCTTCCACCCGCCGCGGTGGGAGCGTCGCAGGCGAACAGAACACGCCCGATCCATCCGGCAGCGCCTCGTAGCCGTGAAACGACAAGAACTCCCGCGCGCCATCGCCCTCGAGCACCACGCCCACGCCCGGATGCCAACGCTCCAGCAAACCCGGCCTCCACGAGTAATACTCGAACAGGAAATCATACACCGGGTGCTTCTCGCCCCGTGAGGCCCGCTCGCGAGCCGGCCCCGTCCAGCGTCGCAGCCGCTCGACATGCGCCTGCCGGCGCGCTCTCCAGACACGCTCGGGCAGCCGCATCGGCGGCTGCTCCCCGTGTCCGCCACGGGCCTCGAGTTCTGCGGGACGCGATTCCGACATCGTTTCGCCCACTACCCACGCCGCTCCCGATGGGTCAAGCTCCCAACCACCCTTCCCTTGTCCCATCCGCCCTGCGTCCCGGACCACTCCACCGCCTGATCATCCCCCGGGGCGGTTGCGCTTTCCCGCACGATGGCCATCCTTGGCCCCAACAACAGCGCCGTTGTTCCCGCTGCATCTTCCTTTCGCACCATGAATGCTTCCACCGACAACCTCGTCACCGTCACATCCGCGCATCCCATCGACACCATCGGCGAACGCCTCGCCGCTGCCGCGCAGCGGCACAAGTTCGGCGTGCTCGGCATGCACAACCTCAAGGAGAAGATGGCCTCCAAGGGCGTGGAGTTCGACCGCGAGGTGCGCGTCTTCGACGTCTGCAACCCGCAGCAGGCCAAGGACGTGCTCTCGAACGCACTCGAGGTTTCCACGGTGCTGCCCTGTCGCATCTCCGCCTTCGAGCGCGATGGCAAAACCGTGCTCGCCATGGTCCGGCCCACCCGGCTGTTGAACCTCTTCGACCTGCCCGGCATGGAGGAAACCGCGCAGAGCGTCGAAGACACGCTCGCGCAAATCATGCATGAAGCCGCCGCGGATTAACCGCTCCCACCAGACCCGCCAGATCCATCCCCGTAGC
Organism: Verrucomicrobiota bacterium; assembly: GCA_003694825.1. Classification (GTDB taxonomy): domain Bacteria; phylum Verrucomicrobiota; class Verrucomicrobiia; order Opitutales; family Opitutaceae; genus J108. The sequence continues at coordinate 1,083 of RFJS01000174.1, forward strand.
GAAATCCGTGAGGATTTCGATTCCTGCCACTCCGTCGCCACGCCGATGCGGCGCGACCAAGGTCACGCCCTACAGGTTTCGCAATCGCTCACAAAACCCAACAACACACCCCGGCGCTCCGCGCCACCTCTCTCGTAGAGGGGATTTTCGGACGATCCATTGCGCCTCGCACGCCGGATCTCCGGCTATCCCCGTAGCGGAATCCGTGAGGATTTCGCATCCCTTCACGATTCACCCGCGCCGGCAAAGGCCGCACCTCGCAGGCTGATCCCCAACGCGAGATGAGAGCCGGCCCGGGCTTCCCCTGCCGCCGGAGAGACGCCTCCAGCTCGGCCGGCAAGTCTCCGGGGTTCCAGGGTATGCGCCCTGCTTCGTGGCGCGTTTACCGGATTTTTGGATCTTCGCGATTCATGCCACGACGCCGCCACCTCTGTGCGGCTCATCCGCTTTGTCAGGCCACGCCAGGGATCAAACATCAGCATCGCGCTGGATACGTTCGAGAGCGAGCTGATCGTAAAAATCGCGAATCGGCAGCGCCTGCGCGCGCTGCCAGCAAGCTCGCGCTTCCTCGTCGCGGTTCAGCTTCGCATACGCGAATCCCAGCTCGACATGGTGCGCCACGACTCCCGGCTCCAATTCCACGGCGCACTGCAAAAGCCCCAGACCGGTCTCCATCGAGGCTTCCGGCAAACCTCCCAGAAAAAGCGCGACAAACGCCCGTGCCCCGAGGCCCAGATTCGACACTTCGACATGCCATCGCCCCAGAACGTGATAGGCCCAGGCGTAGTCGGGATCGATCGCCAGCGCCCTTTCCGCGTGCGTTCGCACGCGCCGCACCAGCTCGACTCGATCGCCGACTCCGCTCTCGGCGGCCAGCTTGCCACAGACAACCGCGACGGAGAGTTCGTTGATCGCCGACGCAGGATCGGCAGCAACCGCCGCTTCCGCCAGCGCGAGGGCCTCCTCGAGGTAGGCGCGACGGGTCTGCCGGTCTTCCGAAAGGGTGGCGAGATCACTCAATTGCCGCGCGGCCTTTTGCAGAAGCCAGCCGTCTTCGGGTCTGTGCACCAACGCTTCGCGGAAATACTGCAAGGCTTTCTCCGGATCACCTTCGGCTTCCGCCGATAACCCACGTTCGATCAAAACGCTGCAACGTTCTTCATCCAGTCCCGGGCGCTCGTCCGCCACAAGCGCACAGCCAGATGCCAATAACATCAGGAGCCAACATGCGGGCCGTGGAATAGTCATTGCGCCTCCACTTTCAACGCTCCGGGCGGATGCGCCGCACCGGCGGGTGCCCGCTCGAAAAGGTAATGACTCACGACCCATTCCCGGCCGCCCCGGTAGCCCCAGAGCTCGGCGCAGCTCATGAAGAAAACCCGCCAGTAAACCCACCATTTTCTCTTCTCCTTCTCCCCATAGACGCGGGAAAAGATCTCGAGAATCTGCTCCCGGTGGCGGTCCATGTTCTCAAGCCATGCCTCCGCGGTGCGGCGGTAGTGCTCTCCCGACAACACCCAATCGCGACAGAGGTGGAGATGATCCTGGAAGAGCGGCAGCAGGCCATGAGCAGGCATCTGGCCACCCGTGAAGAAATACCGCGCCATCCAATCCGAACTGTCACGCGCCACATAATGATAAGCATACCGCACGTGTGTGAAGATATGGACAAAGAGACGCCCGTCCGGTCGCAACCAGGAGGCAATCCTCGCCAGCAGCTCCCGATAATTCTTAACGTGCTCAAGCATCTCCACCGACACGATCCGGTCGAATGTTTCCCGGGGGAAGGTCAACGTATTCACATCGCAGGTAATGACATCAACATTGCTCAAACCCGCCTTGCGACACTGCTCTTCGATGTAGATACGCTGGCTCGATGAATTGGACACCGCCGTGATTTTCGCTCGTGGAAACCGCTCCGCCAGAAAGAGCGTGAGCGATCCCCAGCCGCAACCAAGATCGAGAATGCGCTGACCGTCCGTCAGCTCCGCGCGTTCAACATAGAGATCAAGCATGGCCTCCTCGGCGGCATCCAGCGTTTCAATGCCTTCGGTGAAAAGGCACGAGGAGTACTTGCGACGACGACCAAGACACAATTCGAAGAACTCCGCCGACAACTCATAATGCTGTTCATTGGCCGCGTCTGTCTGCTCCGCGACGGGCCTCGTGGAGAGCTCAGCGGCGTAGGCAAGCAGGGCATTGTCGCCTCTTTCCTCCACGACCGCCGCCTGCTCCCGCAATCGCTCCGCGAGGAGACGCCGGATGCCGAAACGGATTAATGCATCCGGAAGGAGGTTATATTGAAGAAGTGTATCGATCATGATTGCTTGCGAGTTGCGTCCGCAGAGAAGGGACTCTTTGAAATAGATTCTACTGATGCGCGTGGCGGCCCGGGAAAGAATGCGTTGGTCCGCGCCTGATACTTCGCATAGGCTTCACCCTTCGAACGAAGGGCTTGTGCTTCGGTTGGCGGGATACCGGTCACCCTCAGTATAAGATAAAGGATCACCAACGGCGAGAGCACACCCGTCCAACCCCACGGCGAACCACACGCGAACAGGAAGAACCCCACCCAAACGAGCCATTCGAAAAAGTAGTTCGGATGCCGAGAATACCGCCAAAGGCCAATATCGCATACAGCGCGCCGATCCTTGCGCTCCCGCCGAAACGCGGCCAGTTGCGCGTCGGCGACCGCCTCCCCTGCAATCGCCGCCGTCCAAAGCGCCATGCCCAGCCACTCCATGAGATGAAACTCCTCAACCGGATTCCGGGCAATCCAGAAGAACGGCAATCCAAGCAACACCACAGAAACCGCCTGAAGTTGAAAAAAGCCGAACATCCTGCCGCCAAATCCCCCCTTCCAGGCGTCCCGCATGGCCTGATACCGGCCGTCTTCCCGAGGGTGGTCGCGGCTCACCCGCAACAGCAGATGCGTTCCTAGACGCATCGACCACGCCCCGACCATCAAAACCAAAACCAGCCGGCGCACCCACCATCCTTCCGCCAGGGCACTGTAATAAAGCGCCAGGGCCGCAAAGGCGTAGCTCCATATCACGTCGACAACGCCGTAGTTGTCCCATCGGCGGGCGAGAAGATACCCGAGGGTGAAGACGCAGCTCAAGCCCGCGAGCGCGGTGAGGATGAAGATCGCCGAACTCATCGTCCACGCCCCCCTGACCGCGCAGCGTCTGCTGAAGCCGACAGGCCCTTCGCGATCCAGAACACCGTGAGATAAATGGGGGGCATCGACACAATCCAGGCCGTCAACGCATGGATCCCCGCCCATCCAAACTCGACGAGGAACTCGGCAATCGACGCCTCGCGCCACACGGTCAACATCCGGTCGATGGAAAAAATGGACTCCGGCTCCCGCCAAATCCATTCGCCGAGACGAACATACACCGGAATCATCACAACCTGCAACGGTCCAAGCAGTTGGTTGACTGTCTGCAAGACCACGTGGTTCATCCTGCGGACCGCGCCGACACACCCTGTGAGCACCGTCGTCAGCCCGAGAAAAGGGAAGAGGCCGCACACGACACCGGTTGCAATCGTCGCCGGGATGGTCTCCCGATCACACCGCCGGAGAAGCCACGAGCGTGCCCGGCTGAAATATTCTCGCTGCACGCGCCCCCTCGGCCGACATGAATCGGCCATCGAATTCTGTATCTCCGTCATCATTGCTGCCATGCGTATAAATACAGGCCAATGCCACAGACCGCCATGGCTGCGGCCAACCGCCAGCGTTGTTCGTAACGACGCGTGATCACTTCCGATACCCGACCGCCGGCCGAAACGGTGAAAAGCTCACGCAACACATAGACTGCCATCGATATATTGCCGAGGAGGATAATCGCCAGGAGCCAGAAGATGCGTGCGAGCCAATGGCGCTCCTTCCAGGCGACCCAGGCGTAAAAGGTGAGAAAAGCCAGATAGGCGTCCACCAGCGTCGTCAGAAACCACGGATGTCCAAGGACAGGACTCGGTATATCGAAAAGGGCACAGCGCAGGCTCGCCCATGTCGCCATTCCACTGATGAGCGCCAGCGCGAGAAGAAAGAGGATGCGAAGCGTGAGTATCATGCGACAGGTTTCAGTGTGGCGAGCTTCGCTCCGCGAAACGATGATTGCAGTTTGAGATTGTTCGGCCGCGTGTAGAGGGCCTGAACAACCGAGATGTTGCGCATCGCGAATGCAGCCCGGCAGTAATCCAGATAATAGGCCCATTTACGGAAATCGCGCTCGGCAAAACCCATGCACTCCATGTCAGCGCGATGGCTGTCGAGGTTTCTCCGCCACGCTTCCAGCGTTCTCGCGTAATCCCGGCCGTAGTCATCGAGCCGGTGGAGCACAAAACCACCTTTCTCCGCCAGCAGGCGGCTGACCCGGTTTTGCGAAAGAAGCAGCGATCCGGGGAAAATGTGCTTCTGGATGAAATCGACCCCTCGGCGAAACTCATCGTATCTCGAATCCGGACATGTTATATACTGCAGGGCCATCAAACCCTCGGGCTTCAAGACTCGGGACACGGACTGGCAGAATACCGGCAGGTAGCGGTGGCCGATCGCTTCCATCATCTCGATCGACACGATTTTGTCGTATTGTCCGTCGATATCCCGGTAGTCAACCAACCGGACATCGACACGGTCGGAGACGCCTTCCCGCTGCATGCGATCCCAGGCGTAGGTGAACTGCTCACGCGAAATCGTGATCGAGGTGACTCTACCCCCGTAGTGCCGAGCCGCGTGGATTGCCCATCCACCCCATCCCGTTCCGATTTCAAGAACATGATCCGAAGGCCGCAACTGCAGCAGCGTGCACAAAGCCTCGTTTTTCGCCTCCTGTGCCTCATCGAGCGTGACGCCCTCTTTCGTCCAAAGGGCGCTCGAATACATCATCGAGGGACCCAGCAATCGTTCGAAAAAGGCGTTGGATGTGTCGTAATGCGCACTGATATTACGTCGTGCAATGTTCCGCGAATTGGGGCGTAGCAGGTGTTCCGCCCGATTGACGAAGCGCATGAGGTTCACGACCCATCCATGCGCCCGCCGCCTCACGGATCCCGAAAGCGTCGGAGCCGTATCAATATTGAGCAAAAACCAGCCGATCACTGCGGCAACGTTCGGTGAATCCCAGTCGCCGTCCACATAGGACTCCCCGAATCCGATGTCGCCAGCCAACACACAACGCCGGAAAAATCGTTCGCGTCGAACGGTGATCGACGCTTCGAAGACACCTTCGACCGCATCTGTGCAACCTGCTTCACCAAACACATGCTTCACTCCATCCGGTGTCTCGATGACAAGACGCCCCTTCTGCATCGGTCTCAGCAGATTGAAGACGAGACGACGCCATCCGCAGCGAATCGCCGAACGGAATCGACATGCGGGCCTGCCCTCTGGCAGGGAAAAGATGGACGAGGAAGGCGACGAGGGAACAAAGGCTGTTTTCATGAGTTTACGGAATTTGGTCTGTGGTGACGGAGGATAGACTTATGGGGGCGCCGGACATCCCGCTGATCGTGGGGACTTGCGGCCTTGGCAAACCAGGGAACACGCTTCATCCAAAGCAGAAGGGCATGCCAGTGAATCCGCGTGATGACTGCCAGGGATTGAAAGGGGAACTTGAGGAAGCAGGAGGCCAGGGTCCGCCCCGAAAGCGGCAGCGCCTTGCCCCGAAGCGCGCTTACCAGCGACAGCTCGCCGTTCGCGTAATGGTCAATCGCGATATCGAGGGTTTCCGCCGGCACGGCCATCCGGAAGGCGAAATCGCCATCGACAGGCGAAAACGGCGAGACGTAAAAGTATTTGCCGCAGCGGGTACGAAAGGCCCCATCCTCCAGGCAGTCCGGACCAGTCACGTAGTGCTTGACCTCGCGAAAAGTATTGGTGACTTCCGCAACCGCCGCAAGTGGCCTCCCCCGGCGATCGTAGGCAAAAATAAATGACACTGGATTGAATCGATAGCCAAAGACAGCCGGCATCGTGACCAGCTCGGCCCGGCCGGGCGGTTCAGTTATTCCACGCTCTCGGAGGAGGCAGCAGAGCCGATCCCTGACCGAAGAGACACAAGATGTGTCCGCCTCCGACAGCGGCAGGTAGTCGCCGTCCCGCAAGCTGAGAACCGCGGGAGCATCGACGCGCAGCAACGGCGAAATCGCCCCAAGAGCGGTCCACTCATCGAGGTCCACGGCGAGCATGAAGATTTCGTAGACAAAGCGATGGGCCTTTGGCCGCAGCCGCCGGTGCATGACGCGGCAGCTATAGATCCGTGAGCGCTTCAACACGACACACCTCCTGATCGGATGGCACGGATGTCCGTACCCTCGAGCGGCCGTTCGTCAGCGCTCCAGGGGTCTCGCTGCAGGAGCAGCGCCGCGAGACTCACCGCGCTGGCCAAGGCATCCTCATGAAACCCGTAGCCGAAGTAGCTTCCGGCGAAATACGTTTCCGTGCCGCCGGCCGCCGCCGCGTTGAGGCCCGGAAGGTCCGCCTGAGCGTCGATGGCGCATCGGTCGAATTGCGGGTGCGCATAGACCTTTCGCCACAGAACCCTGTGTGGATCGACAAGGTCGGGCCGGTTGATGCTCACGAAGTAATCCGCGCGATCGGAACCCCCCTGAAGGCTGTTCATCCAGTAATGCGTGGCCGGGGCAAATCGACCGTCCGCATCGGTATCGAGAAAAAAGTTCCAACTCGCCCACGCCCGACGGGTCCGCGGCAACACCGAACGGTCGGTGTGAAGCGTCGCCACATTGTGATTATAACCAAATCGAGAAAGGAGCCGAACCTCCATCTCGGTGGGGTCCGCGAGCAAGCCGAGCGCCTCATCGGCATGCGTCGCCAGGATCACCTTGTCAAAACTCTCCATGGCCCCACCCTCTTCCGAAATTCGGATACAACCACCGCCGCGCTCGACCTTTACGGCCGCCGGCGCGAAGCGGACATGGCCCTGCATCGGATCAACCAGCCTGCGCACATACTCGCGAGCACCACCCTCCACAGTCCACCACTGATGCTGCGTGTGCAGACCGAGAAAGCCGTGGTTGTAGAAAAAGCGCAGCAGAGTCACCGCCGGGAATTGCAGAACACCCTCCGGGGACGCGCTCCACACCGCCGCACTCATCGGGATCAGGTAGAGTTCCAGAAAGTCCCGTCCGTAGCCGCGACGGCGCACGTATTCGGCAACAGTCTCCCGGGACGCTTCCCGATCATCGATGGCGGCAACAGCCTCGTGATTGAAACGATCGATCGTCATGAGCATCCGCCAGAACCTTGCGCTGAGAAGGTTGCGCCGCTGCGCGAACAGATGATTCAACGAGGACCCACACCACTCGAGGCCGCCGCGGTGGTCCCGCACGCTGAACGACATGTCCGTCGGCTTCGTCGGTACCTCGAGCTGGTCGAAAAGGCGGCAGAGATTCGGATAGGTCACGCGGTTGAAGACCATGAATCCTGTATCAACCGGAAGGCGACGCCCTGTGCCGGGTTCGTCCACCTCGACGGTATTGCTGTGTCCGCCGAGATGAGCCTCCTTCTCGAAGAGCGTCACTTCATGCTCGCGCCACAGAAAATGAGCGCAGCCAAGACCGGCGATGCCCGTGCCAATGATCGCGATTTTCGCCATCTCCGATCCCTCAGCCCGCTTTCCGGAGCGGCTCCTGCCCTTTCGCTCCAGCGGCACCCGCGGGCATGGCGGGTCTCGAAGGGAGCCGCCCGCGTCCCTCTTCCAGAACTTGTTCCGGCACACGCTTCAGGCCACGAATCAGACCCAGCCAGGAGAGAACCTTGAGCCCGTAGTAGGTCGGGTCGATCTCCCACCAATAAAAGCCGTTGCGCGTCGCTGCCTGATAACGGTGGTGATTGTTGTGCCAACCTTCCCCGAGCGTGATGATCGCAAGAAGCAGACTGTTGCGCGAATCGTCATCGGTTTCGTAACGCCTTCGGCCGAGCACATGCGCCAGCGAGTTGATGCACGCTGTTCCGTGAAAGAGAGCCGGCGTGCTGATGAAAAAACCCCAGACGAGCATCTGCCACGGACCAGTGCCGAGCTGGGGAAACCACGTCTGCAAGCCCCACCCCACACCCCAGATACCGCCCGCAAAGAGCAACGGCACCAAAGTGTCAAAGCGGTTGAGGAAGACCAGCTCCGGGAAACGCGCCAAGTCGCGGACCTCGTTGTAATCAGTCGGAAAGTTGCGGCGGCTCGTGATCCAGCCGATGTGCGACCACCAGAAACCGTGCACGTGCGGAGAATGCGCATCCGACGCCTCGTCCGAGTGACGATGGTGGTGCCGGTGATGATACGCCCACCAAAGAGGCCCACGCTGGACTGCCGTGGCGCCCCACACAGCGAAGACAAACTGCATGAATCGCGACGTTCGGAAAGTGCGATGCGAAAAATACCGGTGATAAAACCCCGTCACCGCAAACATCCGCGCGAAGTAGAGGAACACGGCCGCGCCCACGGCGACGGGGCTCCAACCCGTCCAGGACACGCCGAGACAGCCCAGATGCAAGACGACAAACGGAACCGTTCTGATCCAATCCACGCGATCCGGCTCCCGTCGCATCGCATCGACACCCTCCGGGCAGAAATCCGCATCAAACCACTGCACGAGAGCCACGAGCCAACGAGGGCGGCTATCCGGCTCCCGGGAACCATTCCCTGACCCATAGCGGTCTCCGGTCAAACACCGCCTCGCCAATTCAGAATCCTTCGACATGCCTCTATGTTTTCCGCGGCGATTGGGCGCGTCAAATCTTTCTGTCTAAATTCGGAAAAAATTCGCTTCCGAATGATTATCAACAAATAACACTCTATTTTCCTCCTCTTCCGGCTTCAAGCCTTGCAGTTGTCTAATTTTTTGTCGAAGTTTGGGAAATGGAGCTTCTTCACTCGATCCAGCAAGCGGCGGAACGCTCCGGCCTGACGCCCTTCGTGATCCGCGCCTGGGAGCGCCGCTACGGCGTCGTCTCCCCCGACCGCACCGGGACCAACCGACGCAAATACACCGAGGGAGAGATCGAACGCCTTACCCTCCTGAGAAAGGCGACCCAATCCGGCCATCGCATCGGCGAGATCGCCAAGCTTTCAAACGATCAACTCAAGGAACTCATCCGCGCTACCGACTCGGCACCGGCAGGAGTCCTCGATCAACGTCTGTCACCGGATGCAGAAAAATCATCCGCAAAAACACACGCTCTGCGCGCCGTAAGGGAGGCTCTGAGCGCGATTGGCGACCTCGACACGACCGCTCTCGAGACGTGTCTCGAAACGACAAGCCTGCGCCTGGGTGTGCACGGCGCGCTCATCCACCTGATCGCGCCCCTCGCACGAGAAGTCGGCGAACTGTGGGCGGAAGGCGAATTGACGACGGCACATGAACACTTCGCCAGCGAGATTATCTGTCGCTTTCTGGCCCGCCAGCCACGCGCCTTCGCGCTCGACCCAAACGCGCCTCTGATGGTTGCGGCCACCCCCGCTGGCCAGCTCCACGAAGTCGGCGCGGCCATCGTCAGCGCTCTCGCCCGTGACTTCGGATGGCGCGTGCTTTACCTCGGGGCCAACCTCCCCGCTGCCGATATCGCCCATGCCGCCATTGCACAGAAGGCGAGGGCTGTCGGCTTGAGCATCGTCTTCCCCGGCGACGATCCCGCGCTCGCCGACGAACTCCGGCAGCTGCGCCGGCTTCTTCCACGGAAGACCAGTATTCTTGCGGGCGGACGCGCCGCGGCGGCCTACCGCAAAGCCCTCGACGAAATTGGCGCCATCCTGTTCGATGACCTCGACGCCTTCGCCGGGTATCTCAGGCGTGCCCGCCTGACGCCGCACACGGGCTGACAGCGCGTTCGTCACGGCCGCTGACGACCGGGATTCACGTCTCCCGCCCCGCCCGCAGCAGCCGAAGCGCATTGAGGATCACCAGAAGCGTCGCCCCCGTATCGGCCAGAATGGCGAGCCACAGGCTGGTGTAACCAGCGACGGCAAGGACAAGAAACAACGCCTTGATCCCCAGAGCAAAACCAATGTTGAAACGAACGATGCCGAGCGTGCGGCGGCCCAGCTCGATCGCCTCGGCGAGCTTCGTGAGGTCGTCCTTCATCAAGGCGACGTCCGCCGTCTCGATCGCGGTATCCGTCCCGCCATGCCCCATGGCGATACCGACATCGGCCGCGGC
>RFJS01000019.1 GCA_003694825.1 Verrucomicrobiota bacterium
AAGCGTTTCCACCATGCGTTCGTCGAATTCCACCGGAAGTAAGGTGAACTTGAAGCGCACCGGGGGATTGAGATGAACGAGCGTCTCCAGCGCCGCGAGAGCGCGGGTTTCGCTCGTGTAAACCAGACCGATCCCGCGTGAGTTCCAGCGTCCGCCAAACTTGGCCGCGCCTTCACCCGAGAACGCCGCATCGGCGTAGCGTTCGCGAACAAGGCGCCAGACGGTCGGCATCAGGAGTAAACCCCGTGCTCGATGCGCCCGAGAAGGTCTTCGACTTCGCGCGCCCCCACCTCGGTTTGCGCGTAGTCGAGGGGGACCTCGCCGCCGAGGCCGGCCTGCGGAGAGGTGAGCCACCGCCGGGCGGTGTCGCGGTCGCCCATCACCTCGATGGCCCGGCCCAGCAGGCGAGCGTAGCGCACGACGCGATCGGATTCCTCTGGGCGGAGGCGACCTTCGCGTTTGCGACGGTGGAGCGTGGCTTTGGAGAGGCCAAGCCGGGGCATGAGATGCTCCCATGGCATCTGGTAGGAGGCCTGAAGCACCTCGAGTTCCTCGACTGGAAGGCCGTCATGCACGGCCTGGATCAACTCGGCAGACGAGACTTTCGGGGCAGCTTTCGCGAGGGTGCCAACGAGACAACGCTCGACGACACCCTTCCGGATTTTGGATGGAGATGGCCGGCGGCGAGGGTGCGAGGCGGTCTTGTTCATATGGAAGGAAGATTCGTTCCAAATGAAACCCACGTCAAGGCGCATGGCCCTGGCACGAGACAGCGATACCCCGGCCATCAGGCGGGATCGAGGCGTTGGGGCGGGGCGTGGCGGTGGTCGGGGCCGATCGGGTGGGTGAGGAGGATGGCGGTGGTGATTTTGTCGGCGGGGAGGCCGGTGAGGCGGGCGGCGGCCTGGCGGTAGAGGGCGAGCTGGCCGCGGTAGTGGGCGGCGGCCTCGCGCCAGGATGTGTCGGAATCGTCGATACGGTCGGTCTTGAAGTCGACGATGTCGGCGGCGGCGATGCGGCCCTCGGCGTCGCGGTGGATGAGGACGCGGTCGAAGACGCCGGTGATCCAGGTCTCGTCGATCACCACCTCGAATTTGCGTTCCCGCCAGACTTCGGCGCGGCCCGCCGCCGGCGGGCGGAAGATGGCGGCGAATTGTTCGTCTTCGAGGCAGGCGAGGGCTTCGGCGACGGCTTCCGGCGGCAGCCCGGCGGCCGCGGCGGCCGCCTGCCAGGCGTCGCGATTCTCCGGCGACCACCATTCGACGAGGGCGAGGGCGGCATGGACGGCGGAGCCGTGATCGAGCGCGGCACGGTCGCGGCCGGCGAAGAGGAGTCGGCCCGGGATCGTGCGGCTTTCTTCGCCGGAGGGGCGCTTCGAGAGGAGGCGTCCGGTGAGACGGCGGGCGGCCCGGGCGGGAATCGTAGCGGGCTGAAACGTGTCGGCGGCGGGTGGCTCCGGGGTGACGTGCTCGAACCAGGCGTCGTCCCCGACCGAATACAGGCAGGTGAACGGTTCGCCGCCGATCGTGAGTTCGCCGGGCTCCGGATTGAGGGTGGTGGCAAGGAGCCTGGGGAAATTGATTGAACGGGACCTGGGCTTCGGCGCCTCGGTGACGAGGTAGAGCCCCTGTTTGGCCCGGGTGAGTGCGACGTAGTAGAGCGCGAGCTGTTCGTAGCACTTATCGGCGGCCACGGCTTCCGCGTGGGTGGCGAGCGTGGGATCGAGCTGCCGGAACGGTTTGGGCGGAAGGTGGAGCACCCACTCGACCGATCGGTCCTCGGCGCGCTTGACGGTGATCTCTTTCGGATCCTCGGCGAGGGAGTTGCCGCCGAGCTCGGGGAGGATGACGACATCGAAGCCCAGCCCCTTCGATTTGTGGATCGTCATGACGCGGACCACGCCGGCGGACTCGGTGTCGCGCAGCGTGTAGTTTTCCATGAACTCGATGAAGGCGTCGATGTCGCGGCTGGCGGTCTGGTCGAAGAGGCGGGCGGCCTCGATCATCTGGGTGCCGCGCAGGCGGGTGAAGGCGTCGTCGGGTGCAAGGCAGGCGTCGAGGCGTTCCCACCAGCGTTCGAGCGTGGCTTCGAAGCCCTCCGTGTGGACCTCCCGCAGGAGCTGGCGGGTGCGGGCGGCAGGATGGGCGAGACCTTCCCGCTCGAGGAGGTTCTGAAGCGGCGTGAAAGAAAGATGGCGCGACGCGATCGAGTGGTCGGGGTGAGCGGCGGCGCGAAAGAGGTCGAGCATCGCGGCCGAGGCCGGGTTGTCGCGGCAGATGTAGAGGTCGGATTCGGCGACGGCGGGGATGCCGGCTTCGCGGCGGAGGTGGTCGGCGATCGTCGAGGCCGTCTTGTTTTTCCGGGTGAGGACACCGACGGTGAGACCGCGGGACAGTGGATCGATGGCTTGTATCAGACGGGCGGTGATAGTTTCGGGGGGCTCGCTTTCGGAAGGCGAGAGCCAGGCGGCATGGCCGGCGAGATCGTGGCGGACGGTCTCGTGGTCCCGCCATTCGGCGGTCCAGCGTTCGGCCGCGGCGGCGGGGAAGAGGTCCCGCATGGCGGGGGCGTCGCCGAAGACGGTGTTGACAACGTCGATGATGGGCTGGGCGGAGCGCCAGGATTTGTCGAGCGGGCGCGTGCGGATCACCTCGCGCCCGGCGCCCTGATTGTAGCGTCTGGCAATGTCGCCGAAGAGCCGGGAGTCGCCGCCGCGCCAGCCATAGATGGCCTGCTTGACGTCGCCGACGAAGAAGAACGTGCGGGTGCAGGAGGGGTCCTGAATGACCTCGTCGATGAGGTTTTGCAGGGCCGACCACTGGGCGAAACTTGTGTCCTGGAATTCGTCGAGCAGCCAGTGGTCGAAGCGTCCGTCGAGGCGCCAGTCGATCATGAGCCGGCGGGTGTCGCGCGCCTCGGCCTCGGCGGGGTCGTCGGCGTCACGCCCCTGCCGCAGGAGGGGGGCGCCGTGTCCCGGGGTGAGGAGGCGGAGGATGTCGGCGAAGGTCAGCGTACCCTGGCGGCGGACACGCTGATCATAGATGGCCTCGTAGCGCCGGAGGATGGCATGGATGCCCGCGGTCATGGTGAGATGGCGCTCGAGGGCTTCGGCGACGAGGCAGGTCACGAGGGCGCGCAAGGCCTGGCAGGCCGGTCCGTCGAAGTGGATTTTCTTCCACTCGATCTTGAGCGTGGCCGAGCCCGCGAGGATCTCCGGCCATGCTTTGGCGGCGTTGTTGAGGAGATAGTTGACCTCTTTAGGCGTTTTCGCTCCGACGGCCCAGTCGGCGGCGTCGATGCAGATGGATTCGATGCGCTGGCGGTGCTTGTCTTCGACGTCAGGGATGGTGGCGGCGGCGGTATGAAAGGCCGCGATCGCCTCGGCGCGGTCGACCGTGGGTTGCCACGGATAGCCGCCGGGCCAGATGCGGCCGGGATCGCCCCACGCACCGGGGTCGGGAGCGTCGAGGAAGATCTGGTGGTATTTCGTGACGAATTCGTCGAGCTTTGAGCCGAGGCGGCTGGTCTCCTGTCCGAAGGTGGAGCGCTTGAACGCTTCGATGAAATCGCTGCGCGCCGCTTCGTCGCTGCCGCCGGCGGATTCGAGCACCTCGCGCAGCGCCTGCCGGCGGATGGCGGACTCGATCGTCTCGTCGAGCAGTTCGAAGTCGCCGCCGAGGCCGAGCTCGAGGGGGAAGGACCGGATGATGCGGGCGAAGAAGGCGTCGAACGTGCCGAGGGTGAGCCGGGGGAGGGCTTCGATCACGTCGCGGAGGATCCGGCGGAAGCGCGCCTGGTCGGCGGGGGGCGTGTCGGGCCCGGCGATCTCGTCGAAGCGGAGTTCGGCGGCCGCTTTGGCGGCGTTTTCCGGGGAGGCGGCGGCTTCGGCGAGCCGGCTGAGGATCTTGTCGGAAAACTCGCCGGCGGCCTTGCGGGTGAACGTGAGGGCGACGATTCGCTCGGGAGGCGCGCCGAGCAGGAGGAGCCGAAGAAAGCGGGTGGTGAGGGCGTAGGTTTTGCCGGATCCCGCCGAGGCGAGGATCATCTCGTGTTCGAGCATGGGCGTTTGTCGCGATGAGTTCATGACACCACCTCCGGCCAGTCGATGCTCTCGGCGACGCCACGGTGGAAGAGTGCGGCGAAGTCGTCGTATTTTCTCTCGATGTCTTCGGCGGGCGGCCAGCAGCGGTTCTCGCGGATGGCCTGGATGATGCCCTCGGCGCAAGTCCCGGCGGCGTCGAGCAGGTCGCGATCGAGGTCGCTCCAGGCGACGAACCGGGTTTCGCTGACGGCGCGGGGGATCTGAAAATAGCCGCAGGTGACCAGGGCGTTGGGCTCGAAGTGAAGGAGTCGGTACAAGGGCAGCTGCAGGTCGAGCCAGCGGTGTTTTTTGCCTGCGTGGTCGAAAAGGACGAAGGGGGGGAGCGCCTCGGGATCGAACTTGCGCCCCAGGGGAGAGGAGTGCGCCTTGCCGGGAGGCTCGGGATTATCGGCGGTCTTGTAGTCGATGAGGCGCACCTCGCCGGTCTGCTCGTGGCGGTCGACGCGGTCGATTTTTCCGGTGACGGTCATTCCGGCGATCTCGCCTTCGATCGG
>RFJS01000175.1 GCA_003694825.1 Verrucomicrobiota bacterium
CCTCAACCCAACCGTAAACATGGCACTCATCGGATCACTCAACAGCGGTATCAGCGCCCTGCGCAACTTCGCGCGCGGCCTCGAAGTCATCGGCAACAATATCGCCAACGTCAACAGCACCGCGTTCAAGGGTTCCCGTACCAAGTATACGGATTCATTCAGCCAGTTTCTCAAGCAGTCGGCCACCTCGCCGTCCGACGGCAACGGCTCCAACTCCCCGGCCGCCCAGATCGGACTCGGCGTGCAGATCGCCGGCATCCAGACAAATTTCCTCCAGGGCGGCCTCGCCACGACCGGTGTCAACACCGACCTCGCCATCTCCGGCTCCGGCTTCTTCCAGTTGAAGAACGCCCAGAACAATCAGGTCTACGCCACCCGGGCCGGCGACTTCCGCACCGACGACCGTGGGTATCTGACTTCCAACGACGGCTATCGCCTCCAGGGCCTCACCGGCGGCTACGTCTCCTACGACGTCACCGTCGACGCCAACGGCAATATGGTCTTCAACAAGACCGAGACTCCGCCCTCGGCCGTCGGAGACCTCAGGATCGACTTCAATCCGAGCTTCGCCAACGGGCGCATCACCAACAGCACCGGCGGCGCCTTCACGGACGCCGAGATCCTCGAGAAAGTGCCGAAGATGCAGTCGTTCTCCTTCCTGTCGAACGGCGACATCAACGTCCTGCTCGACAACGGCGACAGCTTCATCGGCGGCCGCGTCCTGCTCATCGATTTCCGCGACCCGAGCGCGCTCGTCAAGCAGGGGGCCAACCTCTTCACCGGCTTCGACGCCGCCGGCTTCATCGGTTCGCTCTCGCTCAGCGCCATCAACAACACGCCCGGATCCAACGGCCTCGGCACCATCCAGGGGGGCGCGCTCGAGCAGTCCAACGTCGATCTCACCGAGGAGTTCGCGAACATGATCACCACGCAGCGCAGCTTCCAGGCGGGATCCCGCATCATCACTGTATCCGACGACATCCTGCAGGAGGTCGTGAACCTGAAGCGATAACCCGCACTGAGCCCGAGGAAAGGAGCCCTCGAGAACATGCCCAAGGAAGACCCGAAAGACAAAGGCGCAGCCGACAAGAAAGGCGGATCCTCCGCCATCGCCGGCTGGCTCCCGGTGCTCGTCGTGCTCGTGCTCGTCCCCGCGCTCTCCTACGCCATGGCCGAGTTCGTGCTCTTCCCGAAGCTGGAGGCGAAGCTCGCCGCGCTCGGCGTATCCGAGCAGGGCGCGGCCGCCCCGGCGGCCGGCGGCGGTCACGGTGCGAGCCACGGCGGCGGTCATGGCGGCGGCCACGGCGAAGAGATGGAGCCGACGCACAGCTACGAGTTCACCAACGTCGTGGCCAATCTCGCCGGCTCGATGCGCAGCCGCTTCATCAAGGTCAGCTTCACCGCCTACAGCAGCGACCCCGAACTCGAGCACAAGGTCGAAGCCAACAAGGCCAAGCTGCTCGACGCCGCCATCGGTGTGCTCTCCACCCTCACGCTCAGCGACCTCGAGAATCCGGGGGTGAAGAACAAGGTCCGCAGCGACCTCGTCTTTGCCTTCGAAGCCGTCATGCGCGAGCGCCTCATCGAAGAGATCTACTTCTCCGAATTCGTCATTCAGTAATGCCGGATCCCGAACAGGAAAAGAAGCCCAGCGTGCCCGGCGGCAGCAACCCGGCGCAGGAGCTCACCCAGGAGGAGATCGATCAACTCCTCGCCGCCTCACAGGCCGCGGCGAACTCCGTCGGCGGCAACGGGCCGATCTTCGACTGCCGCGGCAACCGCTTCGACCGCACGAATCCGCCGCGCGTGGAGCCCTATGACTTCTCCAACCCCACCGTTCTCGAGGAGCATCTCCTGCGCATCCTGCGCCAGCGGCACGGGGAGTTCGCAGACCTGCTCGCCGCCCGCCTTTCCCTCTACCTGCGCCTCGATGTGACGCTCGAGCTTCAGAGTGTCTCCACCCAGGTTTACCGGCGCTTCGCCGCTTCGGTGCGCAATCCCAGCCACGTCGTCCTCTTCAAGCTCGAGCCGCTCAACGGCGTCGGCGTGCTCGAAATCGCCCCGACGCTCGGCCTGGCCTTTGTCGACCGTATGCTCGGCGGCAAGGGCGAGAGCGACCCGGATGCCACCGCGCTCACCGAGATCGAGATGAACCTCCTCGACGACGTGCTCCTGGTCTTTCTCGAAGAGTGGGCGCGTATCTGGGGTTCGGAGACGCCGCTTACGCCCTCGCTCCTCGGCCGCGAATCGGGTGGCCGCTATCTGCAGACCTCGGCCAGCGACACCATCATGCTCGTCGCCGTCTTCGACGGCACCGCCGGTTCCAGCACCGAGCGGATACAGGTCGCGATCCCGTTCCCCTCGATCGAGCACCTCGTGCGCGGCATGTCGGCGCTGCTGCCTGCGCCGGAGGATGAGAAGCCGGAGCACTCGACCGAGTGGCGCCCGATCTACAACAATATTCCGATTCCGCTCAGCGTGGAGTGGGATGCCTGCGAACTCACCGTCAAGGAGATCCTCGATCTCAAGCCCGGCCAGGTCATTCGATTGCCGCGGCAGATCATCAGCGACACCCGGGTCCGTCTCGGTGATGTCAGCCGTTTTACCGGAGAAATCGGCGTGGATGGCGACCATCTCGCCGTGCGTATCGACAAAACAACTTCCCAGGAGGACGTGTAATGGATGCCACCCTCGAAACCAGGGCGCTCGAACGAGTGCTCGACGTCAAAGTCAAGCTCACCGTCAAGCTCGGCTCCTGCCAGCTCCCCATGAAGGAGATTCTGGACATGACACCGGGCGCCGTCATTCAACTCGACCAGCAGGCGAGGGACCCCGTCGGGCTCTACGTCAACGACAAGCTCATCGCCCACGGCGAGGTGGTCGTGGTCGAAGACGCTTTCGGCATCAAGATTACAGACATCGTCGGCAACGCGTCATGAGGTTTCTGCGTCATGCCGTCGTGTCGGCCGCCGTTCTCTGGACGGTTCTGGCCCCGGAGGCGTCCGCTCAACAGACAGGACCGGATCCCTCCGACATCATTCAGCCGCGCCATGAAGCCGGCGCTGCCGATGCCGGTCGTTCCGAGGCGATGAAGGACATCGTGCCGCATTCCGGTTCGGGAGCGGTGCTCACCACGGTCGGGTATCTGTTGTTTTTCGGCCTGCTCATCGGTGGCGGTGTCCTCCTTTTCAAGCGTGGGTCGCTTCCCAAGCCATTCGGCAAAAGCGAAGGGAAGTTGAGAGTATTGGAAAATCGGATGCTCGGAAATCGCCAGTTTCTCATGGTGGTGGAATATGAAGGGGCCAAAATGCTGCTCGGCGTCTGCCCCGGCCGTATCGACTATCTCACGCCACTGGCCGGGCATCCGCTGGCCGAGGCGGAGGCGAGCATCGCCGCCGAGGAGGCCGGGGCGGCCGATCTCGGCAGGAACACCCGCGGATGAAGCGTCTCTTCCACATCGGTGCCGCTCTCGGCGTGCTCTCGGCAGTGGCCGCACCCGCGGCCATGGGGCAGGGCGCCCCTGCGCCGGTGAGCATCAGCATCGGCGGCGACGGCGGGCTGCCGGACTTCAGCGCCTCGCTGCAGATCCTGCTGCTCATGACGATCCTCACGCTCGGGCCGTCGCTGGTCATTCTCATGACGAGCTTCACCCGCATCGTCATCGTGCTGAGTTTCGTTCGCACCGCCATGGGCGTGCACCAGGCGCCGTCGAACCAGATCATTGTCGGTCTGGGGCTGATACTGACCTTCTTTATCATGCAGCCGGTGTTCGATCGCATCTACGGCGACGCCCTCGAGCCGTTCATGGCCGAAGAAATCACCAGCCGCGAGGCGTTCGGCCGCAGTGTCGAGCCGCTCAAGCAGTTCATGCTCAAGCAGACGCGGGTGACGGACATCGAGTTCTTTCTCGAGCTTTCCCGCAGCGGTCCGACACGGGCGGAGGATCTGCCGATGCGGGTGGTTGTGCCGTCCTTCGTGCTCAGCGAGCTGCGCAGTGCCTTCCAGATGGGTTTCCTGGTGTTTCTGCCGTTCATCATCATCGATTTTCTCGTGGCGACGACGCTGATGAGCATGGGCATGATGATGATGCCCCCGATCGTCGTCTCGCTCCCCTTCAAACTCCTGCTCTTCGTCCTCGTCGACGGGTGGACGCTGGTCGTGCAGTCGCTCGTCGAGAGCTTCCATCTATGAATATCGAAACGGCCATCGAATTGTTCCAGCTCACCGTCAGCCAGGCTCTGATGCTGGTGGCGCCGATACTGCTCACCGCGATGTCGGTGGGAATGGCGGTCAGCCTGTTGCAGGCGGTCACCAGCCTCCAGGAGCAGACGCTTTCCTTCGTGCCGAAGCTCGTCGCCGTCGGCGGAGTGATGATCGTGTCGGCGAGCTGGCTGATGCGCAACCTCATGGATTTCACGATCTCGGTCGTGCAGCGCTTCCCCGAGATCACGCAGTAAGCAAATGTTTGATACCTCGGACATGTATGCCTGGATGCTGGCCGCGCTGCGCGCGGGCGGACTGTTGCTGGTCCTGCCGACCTTTGCGGTGCGCTCGGTGCCGGTGATCCTGCGCGTGTCCTTTTCCGCGATTCTCGGGTGGATCGCCATGGGGGCGTTCGACGCGGCGGCGGTCGCTCCCGGCAGTGGCATCGAGCTGATTCTGCTGGCCGCCAAGGAGATGTCGATCGGCGTGCTCATGGGTATGGCCGTGCGGATCGTCTTCGCGACGATCGACTACGCCTCGCGCATTCTCGCGGTCGAGATCGGGATCAATCCCAGCCCGGAGTTCGATCCAACCAATGGCTCGGGCGGCAATCCCATCGGCACCGGACTTTACTATATCGGCGTGCTGCTGATGTTCGGCGGGGCGCACTACGCGTTTCTCTACGCTTTCATGCGCAGTTTTGCCCTGGTGCCGCCGGGGCTTGCGGAGCCGGGCGTCGGCTTTGTCTCCATCGCCGTGACGCATACGGCGCGCATCTTCCAGCTCGGCCTGCTCATGGCCGCGCCGATCGTGGCGGTCAATTTTCTGGTGAATCTCACCTTTTCCTTCCTGGGCCGGATCGTGCCGAAAATGAATGTATTCATTCTATCCTTCTCGGTGCGGATTCTCGCGGGCACGGCGATGCTCGTGCTCTCGACCGGCCTCATCGTCCACTATATCATCCAGCAGTTCAACGAAGCGCCCGAGGCGATGCTCCGCTTCATCCCCTTCGTGAACCTGTAGGCCGATGGCGGAGCACGACCAGTCCAGCAAAACCGAGGAACCGACGGCGAAGCGGCTGGCGGACGCGTTTGCCGAGGGGCAGTTCGCGCAATCGCCGGATGTCGGCATTGCCTTCGGCCTGGCGGCGGCGTTTTGCATCATTGTCTTCGCGATGCCCGGAGTCGCCGCGCGCGTGGTGGGCGTGAGCCAGTCGGTTTTCGGGCATCTGGAGGAATATGACGTCACGCCGGTGGCTTTCTCGCGCGGCGTGATGGAGGGGGTGGCACTGCTCGGCGAACTGTTGGCGCCGATTGCGGGCGGCGCGCTTTTCGCCGGCGTGCTCGCCTCCGGCCTGCAGAGCGGTTTCCGGGTGACGCCGAAGGTGCTGGGGTTCAAGTGGAACCGCCTCTCTCCGGCGAGTGGAATCAAGCGCATCATCTCCGCGCGGGTGCTGGTGACCTTCGGTATCGATTTTCTCAAACTCTCGGCGCTGACCGGCATTCTCTATGCCGCCGTGCGCAAGCTGATGCGCGATCCGATCTTCTACACGCCGGTCGACATCACGCACGTGGGCGAGTTTCTCGCCGACAGCACGGTCTATGTGCTCACGCGGCTGCTGGTGGCCTGCACGGCGGTCGCGATCATCAGCTACGCCTATCAGTGGCGCAAGACGCGCAAGGAGCTGATGATGACCCGCGAGGAGGTGAAGCAGGAGCGCAAGAACGCCGAAGTCGATCCGCAGATCAAGAACGCGCAGCGTGCCCTCGCGCGGCGCCTGCTTCAGAAGCAGATGCTCGAGGCGGTGCCGACCGCCGATGTCGTCGTGACGAATCCGACGCACTTCGCCGTGGCCTTGAAGTATGAGCGCGGGCGTGACCGGGCGCCGGTCGTGCTGGCCAAGGGTCGCGATGTCTTTGCCCGCCGCATCAAGGCGCTGGCGGCGCAGCACGAGGTGCCGATGGTCGAAAACAAGCCGGTGGCGCGTGCGCTCTACAAGTATGGGCAGGTGGGCAAGGAGATCCCGGTTCAGCTTTATCAGGCGGTCGCCGAAATCCTCGGCTTCGTGTACCGCACGCATAAATACTACTTTCATCGCCTCAAGGCCCGCCGGATGGGCATCAACGTATGAGCAAGGATTCCCCAGCCCCCACGAAGTCTGTCGCCAGCCGTTTCCTCACGGGGGACGTGCTGATCACTGCGGCGCTTTTCGGCACGGTTGTGCTGCTGGTGCTGCCGATGCCGCCGCAGATGCTCGATGTGCTGCTGGCCGCGAGCGTCGGCGCCTCGCTGTTGATTCTGCTGGTCATCATCTATGTGAAGGACGCGCCGGAGTTTTCGAGTTTCCCGACAATCCTTCTCGGCGTGACCCTTTTCCGCCTGGGGCTCAATGTCGCCTCGACGCGCCTGATCCTGCTCGATGGCTACGCCGGCAATGTCATCGAGGCTTTCGGCAGCTTTGTTGTGCGGGACAACTACGTGGTCGGTGCCGTGGTCTTTCTCATCCTCGTGGTGATCAACTTCGTCGTCATCACCAAGGGCGCCGGGCGCATCGCCGAGGTCGCGGCCCGCTTCACCCTCGATGCGATGCCGGGCAAACAGATGGCGATCGACGCTGAGCTGAACGCCGGTCTGATCGACGAGGCCGCGGCGACGGCGCGCCGCACGAAAATTCAGAAAGAGGCCGATTTCTACGGCGCGATGGATGGTGCGAGCAAGTTTGTGCGCGGCGACGCCATGGCCGGTGTTATCATCACGCTGATCAACGTCGTCGGCGGCATCACCATCGGAGTCGTTCAGAAGGGCTTTTCGGTGACGCAGGCGATGGAGAAGTTCACCCTGCTGTCCATCGGTGACGGCCTTGTCTCCCAGATTCCGGCGCTGATCGTCTCGCTGGCGGCCGGCGTGCTGGTCACCCGGACGTCGGATGGCGACAACCTCGGGGCGCACATCACCCGGCAGCTCACCGCGTATCCGCGTGCGATGCTGATCCTCGCCGGGATGCTGGTGGTCTTCGCGGTCATTCCGGGGATGCCGATGACGCCGTTTCTGATGACGGCGGCGATCGCGGGCGGCGTGGGCCTGGCGCTGCGCAAGCTCAAGCGGAACGCGGAGCCCGCGGTGGAGGCAATCGGCGCGGTCGCGGCCGGCGCGGGAGCGGCGGGCCAGGCCGCGGGAGCGCTTCCGGCCGGGGAGGGCGGGGGAGAGGCCGCCGCCTCGCCGCTCGGCGCGGAGTTCGAGAAGATCCTCGAAACGGATCTCTTCGCGATCGAACTCGGCTACAACGTGGTGGCGCTCGCCGACCGGGCGCAGGGCGGAGACCTGCTCGACCGGATCACGGGCGTGCGCAAGTCGATCGCGCGCGAGCTGGGCCTGGTCATCCCGCCGATCGCGGTGCGCGACAACCTGGAACTGGATACAAACGAATACCGCTTTCTC
>RFJS01000176.1 GCA_003694825.1 Verrucomicrobiota bacterium
AGTCGCCTGGTTCCAGCGGTTCGGAGAGCGCTGGATCGTGCGGCCGTCCCTGCGCTGGTATCGGCAGAGCGCGGCCGATTATTATCATTTCGATCTGGATCAGACGTCCATCGATCCGTCGCTCGATCCGGATGGATCGGCCCCGCATTATTCATCGGATTATCGTTTGTCGGCGTTCGATGCGACCACCTTCGGGTTGAAGGTCATCTATCTGAAGACGGACAGTTGGGCGGTCGATGCCGCCTATGAGCGCTACACCATGCGAGGACGCGACAGCGTGACCCCGTCGAGCGCCTATGTCACCGCCAATATCATCACTCTTGGATTGCGAGCATGGTTTTGAGACACGAACAGAATCGACCGTCTGAGGCGGCGGGAAAAGTTGTTCCGTCGGGAGCGAGCGACCGCCTTCAATTCCACGCGATGGGTACGCAGTGCGAGATTCAGTTTACTGCTCCGGACGAGGCGACCGGTGCGGCCTTCGGGCGCGAAGCGATGCGCTGGGTGCAGCAATTCGAGGCGAAATATTCGCGCTACCGGCCCGACAGTCTCGTGAGCCGGATCAATGCCGCGGCGGGACGGGACTGGGTGGCTCTGGATTCGGACGCCGAACGTCTGTTCGCCCTGGCCGATCAGGTTTACGTGCTGACCCGGGGCATCATTGACCCCACAGCGTTGCCGCTTCTGCGTATCTGGAACTACCAGACGGAGCGGCCGCGCGTGCCGGACAAAGCGGCCATCGACGAGGCTCGCCGGAAGGTCGGTTGGCAACGGGTGCGCCGGGAGAACGGTCGCATCTACCTTCCCGAAGCGGGCATGGGGCTGGATCTCGGTGGCTTCGGCAAGGAATACGCCGTCGATTACGTGGCAGAGATCGCACGCCGCCACGGCATCGAGCATGTGCTCATCGATTTCGGCCACGATGTCCGCGTCAATGGCCGCGCATCGGATGGTTCGATGTGGACCATCGGGATGGAAGACCCCGGCAGGCCCGGCACGGTCCATAGGCGCCTGCTGGCTGAGTCCGGTGGTGTGGCGACTTCCGGAGACTATATCCGTTATTTCGAGGCGGGCGGGAAGCGTTACGGGCATATCATCGATCCGCGGACAGGCTATCCGGTGTCGAACGAATGCCTGTCGGTAACGGTCGTCGCCAACTCCTGTCTCGAAGCGGGATTGCTTGCCACCACGGCTTTTGTGCTCGGCGGCGAGGAGGGGGCGCGCCTGATCGAGGATTACCTTGGCGCTGAGGGCTGTATCATCTGTTCCGATCGCGAATATCAGACACGGGGCTTTTATCGTTATGTGGTTTAGCCGCCGTCTTTTCGCCGTTTTCGCGCTTTTCGGTGCGGTTGCCATGCCCGCCGCGTTTCCGGCGGCGCCTGCGATCGGAGAGCGGTTCCCTGACCTTTCGGATTACGGGCTCGACGGCGAGCTGCCGGACATCTCGTCGGCGCGTGTGGTGATTGTCGATTTCTGGGCATCGTGGTGTGCTCCGTGCAAGGCTTCCTTTCCGGTGTTTGATGAACTGCACGATCGCTATGCTGATCGCGGCCTGGCGATCGTGGGCGTAAGCATCGATAGAAACGAAAAGGCCATGCGCGCCTTTCTCGAAAGGGCACAGCCCCGGTTTGCCGTGGTGTGGGACCGCGATCAGGCGTTTGTGAGGGCCATGAATATCCCGGGAATGCCGACCAGCTATGTGATCGACGGCAGCGGACGCCTCCGCTACGTCCACGAAGGGTTTCATGGTCAGAAGAGCCGGAAGCGTTATATCGAGGAGATCGAACGGCTTCTGAAGGAGGTGGAAGGGTGAAGCGGCGATGGTTGAAGGGATGCCTCGTCGCCGTCGGCGGTCTTGGCGCGTGCTTTTTCTGGAGCGGGTGTGCCACGGTCGAACCCTGGGAGCGTGGCAATCTCGCGGACTACACGATGCGTCCTGATCGCGATAGTCTGCACTCGGCAATGAGCGACCACATCTATTTTTCCCGGGAGGCCGCAAATGGCGGGCGAGGTGTCGGTGGCGGCGGGTGCGGGTGTAATTAAACCCGACCGGGAATTTTTCCTTCTCAACAACGATCCAACCTTCAGCCCCACCGCAATGAGGCAGCGGATGGTCTTCGCTCGCTGCCGGATAAGGCCATGTTCTCAATCCCCCCGCTTTTCTACCGGCCCCGCATTGTCTGGATGGCCGGCCTTGTTTGCCTGCTCCTGCAAAAGACGCCGGTGCTCCGTGTTCTGGTCCAGGCGGAGTTCGCGGCCGGCGTTCGCACGGGGCAGTTGCTCGGCGCGATTGTTCCGGTGGCCGCGGCGGCTGCGGCCGGAACCGTTCATGCGCAAACCGGCGCCACGACCTGGCAGACGAATCCCGCCAGTCCGGTCGATGGCACGGTTGGCCAGCCGCTGACGGTGGTGTTTGCGTGGTCGGGCGGCAGGGCGACACCGGTATCCTACGAAGTCGTGGGAAGCCTTCCCCCGGGACTCAGCCTGCGCGACGGTGTCGTTGTCAACGATCGGCTTGTCGTGAATTCGAGTCAAGGTGGCGCGATCGAAGGGACACCGACTTCGGCAGGCATGTTTTCCGTATCGTTGATTGCCTGGGATGGTTTGAACGGCACCGAAGGCACACAGGGCAGCAGCCCCTCGTTTACCCTCCAGTTCAACATCGTGGAGGCGGTGAATGCCGCGCCGACGTTCACGCAGCAGCCTGCGTCGTTGACCGTGAATTTTGGGGACAACGCGATATTCACTGTTGGCGTGGAGGGAACACCGACACCGACGCTGCAATGGCGCAAGGACCAGACGGTCCTGCCGGGTGAAACCGGCGCATCCCTCGTGCTGGACAACGTGACGCTCGACGATGCCGGCACCTACGATGTCGTCGCCACAAACAGCGAAGGCAGCGCAACCAGCGCCGGGGCGACGCTCACGGTCGTCCCGCCGCCGGCGCCCGTGATCGACGTCGCCCCGACGGCCATCACTGTGAAGGAGGGGCGCGCGGCCTTCTTTGCCGTCCGTGCCTTCGGAGAGGCGATCGAGTATCAATGGTTTCATGACGGCACGCCGCTGGTCGGGGCGACGGGACCGACGTTGTTGATCAGCGGCACAACGTCCGGGGATAGCGGTGACTACACGGTGCGGGTGTCGAATCCCGGGGGCAGCGTGGAAAGCGAGGCCGCCATGTTGACGATCAAGGCCGATGGCGATGCCCGCCTGGTGAATCTCTCCACGCGCGCCGTCGTCGGCACCGGAGACAATATCCTCATCCCCGGGTTCGCCATCGGTGGTAACGGCCGGAAGGAACTGCTCATTCGTGCGGTCGGACCGCTCCTTGCGGATTTCGGTGTTGCCGCCGAGACGTTGCTGCCCGATCCGCGGATGGCGCTGTTTCTCGGTGGCGCCGAAGTGGCGAACAATGACAACTGGGAGGACGCGCCCAACCTCCCGGAGCTGATGGGCGCGACCTCGGATGTCGGTGCGTTCGCGCTGAAGGAATCCGGCAAGGATGCCGCCATGCTGGTGAGCCTGGATACATCCCCATACTCCGTGCAGGTGCGGGATGTCGGCACGGGTACGGGGGTCGCACTCGTCGAACTCTACGACCATGATCCGGCCGGGAGCACCAGTCGGCTGGTCAATATCTCTGCGCGCACGCAGGTGGGCACCGGCGGGGACAAGCTCATCCCCGGGTTCGTCATCGACGGGGATATCGCGCTGACGCTGCTCGTGCGGGGAATCGGTCCCACGCTCGGTGCCAATCCATTCAACCTCGCCGGGACACTTGAGGATCCGGTGATGACACTCTTTCGCCAGCGGGAGGACGAATCGGAGGTCGTCGCCGTCAATGATGATTGGCAGACGAATCCTGAACTCGCGACGCTAACGGATGTCACTGCGCGTGTCGGGGGCTTCGAACTCCTCGACGGGGGGCGCGATGCCGCTCTGCTCGTGGCTTTGCCGCCGGGCGCTTACACGGTGCAATTGGAAGGCAAGAACGGGGGCACGGGCCTCGGCATGGTCGAGGTCTACGTCGTGCCGTGAGCGAGAGCGGGTATTTCGGTTCCGGCCGCCTGCCGACGCCGGCGAGGCGTGCCCCTTGATCCCCGGGGGCGGTCGAACGGTTTGGCTTGGAGCCGCCCCGGAGGCGCTCCATCGTGAGCGTTTCGATCGCCAGCCATGTCCGGAACCGATGTCACAGTCCATCGCCCGCAGGAGTTTCCCTTTCCCGAGCCACAGAAGGGAAGCGTGGATGTGCTCATTGTCGCCGGGGAGCACTCGGGAGACGAACAGGCGGCGCGGATGGTGGCGACGCTGCTCGCCCGCCGGCCGGAGTTGCGGGTGGCGGCGATCGGTGGTCCGCGCCTGGCGGCGGCCGGGGCGCAACTGCTCTTCGATCTCACCGCCTCTTCGGTCGTGGGATTGGTGGAGGTCCTGCGCAACCTCGGATTTTTCCGGCGCGTATTCAACGAGACGCTTCGCTGGATCGAAACCCATCGCCCGAAGGTCGTTTGTTTCGTCGATTACCCGGGATTCAACCTGCGCATGGCCCGGGCGCTGGCGGCGGCCGGGATCTCGGTGAAGGGTGGGGGAACGGTGCGAAGCGTTTACTATATCAGCCCGCAGATCTGGGCGTGGAAGGCGCGCCGACGTTTCTCAATGGCGGAAATGCTCGATTCGCTCGCCGTGATTTTCCCCTTCGAGGTCGAGTGCTACAAGGACACGATTTTGCCGGTGCGTTTTGTCGGGCACCCCTTTGTCGGGCCGGATTACAAGGCGCCATTGCGTTATGATCAGGCCGGTCCGGTGCTTCTGCTGGCGGGCAGCCGGCGCGCCGCCGTCGGGCGGATCGCTCCCGTCTTGCTCGATGGATTCGAGGCGTACCGGAAAGGTAACGACGAAGCGCGAGCGGTGATGATTTATCCCAGCGCGGCGATTCGGGAGCTTCTCGAGGCGGAGCTGGCGCGGCGTCCCGGGGTGCGGGAAGCGGTTTCGCTCGTCGCCAACAGCGAGCAGGTTGCGGCTGCGGCCGTGTTGACGAGTTCCGGGACGATGTCGCTGACGTGCGCCCTCGCGGGCATACCGGGAGCCATCGCCTACCGGGCCAATCCGATCACCTACCGGCTCGGCCGTTTGCTGGTGAAGGTGCCCTATATCGGTATCGGCAATCTCATTCTCTCCGAGCCGATCTACCCGGAGTTTATTCAGGGGGCGGCGCGGCCCGACCGGTTGGCGGCCGAGTTGCGCGATTGTCTGGAGAACCCGGAGCGTGTTTTGCGGACAAAGCGGCTGGCCGCCGAGTTGCGCGAGGCGCTGGCGCGTCCGCCGGAAGGCGATGCGGCGAATTGGCTTGCCGGGGAAATCGAGGCAGCCCGGCGAGGCGGGGCGGCCGGCGCCTGAGGGCGGTCCTACGTGGTCTGCGGCCGCGTGTTCAGCCGCTCGGCCTTCAGGGTTTCGAATCGGCGAAACAGGCGGGGCTCGATGTTTTGCCAGAGGCGTTCGGCGCGCTGGCGTGCGATCTCCCGGCAGTGCTCGACCGCGGCACGTCGGGCCGCGAGATTTTCATCGGCGATGCGCGCGAGGTCGTCGAGGTCGTAGACGAAGACTGAATCCAGTTGTGCCAGATCCGGGGAGAAATTGCGCGGCATGCCGAGATCGATGAAGAATAGCGGGCGCAGGCGCCGCTGGCGCATGATCGGATCGAGCATTTCGCGGACGACGACCGGTTCGCTGGCGCTCGTCGAACCGACGACGATGTCGTGACGCGGCATCAGCGCGTCGAGATCGCCCAGCAGGCCGGAGGAGCCGCCGACCACCTCGGCGAGCTCCCGGGCCCGTTCCTCGGAACGGCTGAGCACCGTGATCTCGCGGGCACCACGGCTGGCGAGCGCCTTGGCGGTCTTTTCACCGACTTCGCCGGTGCCGAGCACGAGCACGCGACAGGCCTGGATGTCTCCGAAGATCTTTTCGGCGAGATCCGCCGCGACCGTGGCGACATTGATACGCCCCTCGCCGATGCTCGTGTTGCTACGGATGAATTTTGCAGCCTGGAAACACTTTTGAAACGTGCGATTGAGGATCGCACCGACCGTGCGTTGCTCGACGGCCGTGGCGTAGGCCGCTTTCACCTGCCCGAGGATCTCGGCCTCGCCCACGATCTGGGAATCGACCCCGGAGGCGACGGCAAACAGGTGGGAGAGCATCTCGCCGTTGCGCAGGACGTAGCGATGGTGCAGGAACTCCTCCACCGGGAAGTCCTGAAAGGCACAGAGCCGTTCGTCGATGGTGCTCTCCACGGCGATGTCATCGAGGACGGCGTAGATTTCGAGACGGTTGCAGGTGCTGAGAATCACCACTTCGCCGAGACCGTCGATCGCGTGCAGCTCCTTGTAGAGCCGCGGAAGCCGGTCCGCGGTCACCGAGATGCGCTCCCGTATCGAAACGGGGGTGCTGTGATGGGAGACGCCGATGACGACGATGCCTGGCCTGGGTCCGGTCATGAGTCGGCGGGAAGGACGGTCGGTGAGTCCTTTTGCTCAATACGCAGAGTGGCCGCGGGCGCCGGCGCGGGTTTGCCGCCGGTGTTGATGAGGCGAAGCGAAAGCAGCGCGGCCGCGAAGAGCGCGAGGCATGTCCAGGCGAGCGTTCCGCCCACCAGCCGCCGCGAGATCCGCAGCACGAAAGCCACGAGGTAGGCGAACCAGACGGCGGTGGCGGCAAGCAGTTTCGAGGCGGCGACGGAGGCCGGATCCCGATGGTAGAACACGCCGCCGACCACGAGCGCGAATGTCAGACCGGCCAGCCCCGTCGCGAGGATTCGGAAATTCATCTTCTCGAGGTCGACGAGTGAGGGAAGAAGAGAGAAGAGGCCGCGGAGACGTTTCTTTTTCAGGCTGTAGTTTTGCAGCAGAAACATAAGCGAGGTGATGGCCAGCGTGCCGAAGGCCCCA
Organism: Verrucomicrobiota bacterium; assembly: GCA_003694825.1. GTDB lineage: Bacteria > Verrucomicrobiota > Verrucomicrobiia > Opitutales > Opitutaceae > J108. The sequence continues at coordinate 6,948 of RFJS01000176.1, forward strand.
TAGGAGAACAGGGCGAGCGTCGCATGAATTTCGATCCAGGGCTCGCCGCCGAACACCGGCTCGACGCCCGGCGTGTCCCAGGAGGGGACGAGAAGCGATGCGATGCTGAGGATCACGGCCAGACCCGACGTGAAAAATCCGAGCATGCTCACGCGGAAGGTCGGTCCCACGATGACGTAGAGCACGGTGAAGGACCATACGACGAACTGCACGATCTCGAACTCGTTGCGCACCGGACATCCGCCGGCTTCAAGCCCGCGAAGGTAGAGGCCGATTGTCTGTGCGACGAGGCCCGAGAACACCAGGCCAAGCATGAGGCTGCGCGAGCGCACGTGGGCGCGGGCCATCGCCACGGCCGAAGAAAGAAACGCCGCGAGATAGAGCGCGGCGGCGATCCAGAGCCAGCCATTTGTGCCGAGCAGGTCGATCATGATTTCGTCATCGGGAGCGCGATTGTCGGCGGGTGCCTGAATCACTGGGCGATCTCGAGATCGCGAAAGTCTTCGAGGTCTTCGGGTTCGACGCCCGCGAGAAGGTCGTAGCCATGGGCACCGGTGATTTCCAGTTCCACGAATTCGCCGACCGGAAGCGTATCCGGGACGTAGATGCGGCCGTCGATGTCGGGCGCGTCGGCCTGACCGCGGGCGATGCCCGGCTCATCGACGAGCGCCCGCACCCGGCGGCCGACCATCGAGGCACTGATTTCCGCCGCAATGTCTCGCTGCAGCCGCATCGCTTCGTGCCAGCGGCGGGATTTCACGGTGTCGGGCACCTGCCCGTCGAACTTCGCCGCGCGGGTGCCTTCTTCGCGGGAGTATTCGAAGACGCCGAGACGTTCGAAGCGAGTTTCCCGGATGAACTCGAGCAGCTCCTGATGGTCGTCTTCCGTCTCGCCGGGTGCGCCGACGATGAAGGTCGTGCGCAGGGCGATGTCGGGGATGCCGGCCCGAATCTCGGCGATGAGGTCGCGGATGTATTGCGAGGAGGTTTCGCGCCGCATCGAGGCCAGCATCCGGTCGGAAATGTGCTGCAGCGGCATGTCCACGTAGCGCGCCACCTTCTCGCAGGCGGCGATGGTTTCGATCAACTCGCTGCTCCAGTGGGCCGGATGCGTGTAGAGGATGCGTATCCAGAAGTCGCCCTCGATGGCGTTGAGTTCGCGCAGCAGGGCGGTCAGCGATTCGCCGCGGGAGGAGTCCACCGGGGTGCGTGGATTCGGGCGCTCTTCCCAACGGTCCATGCCGAAATAGGTCGTGTCCTGTGAGATGAGGTTGATCTCACGCACCCCCTCGGCCACGAGCTGGCGGGCTTCGCGGACGACCGATGCGATCGTGCGGCTGCGGTGGCGGCCGCGGATCTTCGGGATGATGCAGAAGCTGCAGGGATGGTTGCAGCCTTCGGCGATTTTCAGGTAGGCGAAGTGCCGGGGCGTCAGTCGGAAGCGAGGCGTATCGTAGTCCGGAATGTAGGTGGACTTTTCCGCCACGATTGTCTCGGGCGCAGGTGTCTTGCGCTGCTCGCGGGCATAGAGGTCGCGGATGACATCAGCGACGGTCGTCACCTGGTCGAGCCCGATGAAGGCATCGACTTCCGGAAGCGCCTCCGGCAGCTCGCTGGCGAAGCGCTGGGACATGCACCCGGCGACGATCAGCTTCTGCTCCCGGCGGCGCTTGCGCATGCCGCGCTCCTCGTGGGCTTCGAGGATGGTCTGGATGCTCTCCTCTTTGGCGGCGTTGAGGAAGGAGCAGGTGTTGACGATGACGACGTCCGCCGCGGCGGTATCGGCTGTCATCTGCATGCCGGCCTTCTGGAGGTGTCCGGCCATGATTTCCGAGTCCACGAGGTTTTTCGCGCACCCGAGCGAGATGAGGCCGACCTTGATCATCGTTTCATGTGGATACGAAAAACCGGCCGGGCGATCCCGGCTCGGCCAATAGGAGGGGAGTGGTTGCAGCGCGAAGCCTGCCGGCCCGAGGTTACTTCTTGCTGGCGCGGGCGGCTTCCTTCTTGCGCTTGATGTAGCGCTTGCGGCGGGCTCGTTTGAGAACTTTGCGGTGTTGCTGGCTCATAGTGGTGGTTGGTGTTGTGAGAGAGAAAACCGGTAGGTTGGCGAGAGAAGGGAGGCGGCGTCAAGTGCATGATTCAGGCGGGCTTTGCGCCCGGCGAAGGCGGGCGGGAAACAAAAACGCTGGCGTTTTCCAACACGTGTTGGTATTTCCGCGGCGTGCCTGAAAAAAAGTCCTCCGCCCCGATCGTTTCGACCTCTGCGCTGGCCCGGCATCTGGGTTTGTCGCGTTGGACGATCTCGCGGGTTCTCAACGGGCACCCGGAGGTCAAGCCGGAGACGACGCGCCGCGTGCTGGCGGCGATGAAGGAGCTCGGCTTCGTCCCCAATCCGCATGGGCGGGCGCTGCGAGGCGCGCGGACGGGAATCGTCGGCGTGTGTTTTCAGGCCATCGGCTCGCCGATCGTGGCGCGCAAGATTGCCGTCCTGCAGCGGGTGCTCCGCAAGGCCGGACAGCGCGCCCTCTTCGAAGTCACGGACGGCAATCCCCGGCTCGAGCTGGAGGTGGTGCGGAACTTCGTGGCCATGAAGGTGGACAGCCTCGTGCTCGTTGGCGGGCTCACGCAGGAGAATGGTCCGGCGATCGAGGCGATGCTCGCGCAGCGAAGCATCCCGACGGTTTTGGTGGATCCTATGAATGAATCGAGCCTGCCGTCTGTGGCGCTCAATCGGGGCAACGGCATCGCCATGGCGATCCGGCACCTGCTCGATCTCGGGCACCGGCGCTTTGCCCTGTTCGGGATCGACGAACGCGTGGCCTACGGGCGCAACCGCTGGGTGGGCATTCGCGAGGTGGCCGAAGAGCGGGGACTGGCGATCGACGAGACATTTGTGACCCTCTCCGAGGAAAACCCGCCGGCGCTCGATTTCGGCTACGGCCGCCGGCTGGCGGAGCGGTTCGTCGCGTTTCCCGAACGCCCGACCGCGGTGCTCGCTCTCAACGACCAGGTGGCGGTGGGGGCCATGGCTTTTCTGCAGGAGCGGGGCATTCCGGTTCCCGGGGAGGTTTCGCTCGTCGGTTTCGACAACCTCGACGTCGCCGCGCACGTCAATCCGCGTCTCACCACGATCGATCAGGATGTCGACCTGCTCATGCAGCATGCAGTCGATCTGCTCGAGGGCCAGTCCGACGCCGACGCGCCCCGGCATGTGCTCGTGGAGCCGATCTTCGTCCCGGGCCGCACCACGGGACCGGCACCGGCCTGATGGCCGCGGCGCCGCCTGCCGGGCCCCATCGTATTTCCCATACCCAACCCAACCTGACAAATACCCAATGAAAAGAGTCCTCCTGACGACAACGTCCTTTCAGGATACGCCCGGCCAGCATCATGAGCTGTTGGCGGAGACCGGCTGGGAGATCGTGCGCGAGCGCGGTCCCCTCTCGGAGGCGCGCATGCTCGAGCTCGTCGGCGATTTCGACGCGTTTATCTGTGGCGACGACGCCATCACGCGAGCCGTCCTGGAAAAGGCGCGCCCGCGCCTGAAAATCATCAGCAAATACGGGATCGGCGTGGACAAGATCGACGTCGCCGCAGCGACGGAGCTGGGCATTCCCGTGCTCTTCACTCCGGGGGTCAATCACACCACCGTCGCCGAGCACGCCTTTCTTCTGCTGCTGGCCTTGCAGAAAAACTTCGTAGCCGCGGTCGATGCGACCCGCCGCGGTGAGTGGAAGCGCAAGACCGGCCACGAACTCTGGGGCAAGACCATCGGCATCATCGGCCTCGGCCGCATCGGCAAGGAAGTGGCGATTCGGGCCCGCGCATTCGGCATGGAGGTCATCGCCTACGACGTCTACTGGGACGCCGACTTCGCCGCCGGGCACGCGGTCAGGCGGGCGGACACGCTCGACGAACTCTACGCGGCCAGCGACTACATCTCGCTGCACACCAATCTCACGCCGGAGACCCATCACCTCATCAATGCCGATTCGATCGCGAAAATGAAACCGGGGGTGGTCGTCATCAACTGCGCCCGTGGCGAAATCGTCGATACATCGGCGATGGTCGACGCGCTCAAGAGCGGGCGGGTCGGCGGCTATGGCGCCGACGTGCTCGATGTCGAGCCGCCCCCGGCCGATCACCCGCTGCTCAACGCGCCGAACTGCGTCGTCACCCCGCACGTCGGCTCCCGCACTTACGAGAGTGTCGTGCGTCAGGCGACGACGGCGGTGAAAAACCTCATCCTGGCCATGAAGGGCGAAAAACCGATCGCCCAGGTCAACCCGGAGGTGCCGATTCCGCCTGCCTCGTGAGGCGGGTGCGAACACCAGTCACCACCATCGAAAACAAAGGATCCCACATGTCCACTTCATGGTTTGTCGTGCCCGAGGATCAGCACAATGAGCTGGTCCGCAAGGCGTATCAACATCGCGGTTACCACGAGGACGAGGCGGCGGAGGCGGCGCGCTTCTGCGCCGAGGCGGCGCGCCACGGCATCCGCACGCACAACGCCCTCAAGGCGCTCCACCTCGACCACCTCTTCGGCAGCGGCGCCGGGGGCTGCGTCCCGGGCGCTGAGATCGAAGAGGTTCCGTCGCGCTTCAAGGGAGCGCGTGTCTGGAATGCCAACCGCAAGCTCGGCCAGTCCGTGGCCTACCGGGCGATGGACGCGGCGATCGAGCTGGCCGACGAATACGGTGTCGGCATCGTGTCGGTCGACAACGCCTTTCACTACCTCTGGGGCGGAGGGTATGTGCTCGATGCGGCGCGGCGTGGATACATCGCCTACACCAACTGCACGGCGGCTCTGGCCGAGGTCGTGCCGTTTGGCGGCCGCACGCCGACGCTCGGCACCAACCCGCACAGCTGGGGGTTCCCGACCGTCGAGGCGGTGGGCTTCCCCATCGTCGTGGACTGGGCGACGTCCGTCGTGGCGATGGGGCGCGTGCAGCAATTCCGGCGGGAGGGGCTCGAGCTGCCGCCGAACGCCGCCGTCGACGCGGAGGGCAACCCGACAACTGACCCGAACAAAGCCGTGGCCCTGCTCCCCTTTGGCGCCCACAAGGGCTACGGACTCAGCCTGATCAACGAAATCGTGGCGGCCTTCATCGGTGGCTCCCTCCCAACCCTGCGCAGCCGTTGGGCGGAGGACGGGGAAAAGCACACGCCGTGCTTCTTCTTCCAGGTCATTCACCCGGAGGCCATGAGCAGCGGCGCCTTTGCGAAGGGGCGCAGCCAGGCCGAGAATGTCCGGGCGGTGATCGAGGATATCCTCGGACACGGAAATGAGAAGTGCATGCTCCCCGGGCAGATCGAGGCCGAGTTCGCCAAGAAGACGGAAGCGGCCGGGGGCCTGCTCTTTACCGAAGCCGAGCTGAAAGGCTTCGATGAGATCGCCGATGAATGCGGCGAGCCGCGCTGGGATCATGGCGCGTTTGCCCGCTACGAAGGCTGACACGACGGGAGAAGAAAAACATGAATACACAGGAATATCTCAATTCGTTGTTCTCGCTCAGCGGCAATGTGGCCGTGGTCATCGGCGGGACGGGCGAGCTGTGCGGCGCCATGGCTGAAGGGCTGGCGCAGGCCGGGGCGGAGGTCGTCCTCGTCGGGCGCAGCGAGGAAAAGGCGGCCGCGCGCCTTGCCCGGATCGAGGCCGCGGGCGGCCGGGCCTGGTTTGCGGCCGCGGACGTCACCGCCCGCTCGAACCTCGAGAAACTGCTCGGCGAAGTGCTCCAGCGCTCCGGGCGCGTCGACATCGTCGTCAATGGCGCCGGCGTGAATTCGCCGACACCGTTTTTCGATATCCCGGAGGAGGAGATCGACCGCATCCTGCAGGTCAACCTCAAGTCGGTCATCTTCGCCTGCCAGGTGTTCGGGCGCCATCTCGTGGAGAAGGGGGAGGGCGGTTCGATCATCAACATCGGCTCGATGTCGGGGATCACGCCGCTTTCCCGGGTTTTCACGTATTCGCTTTCCAAGGCCGCGGTGCACAACCTCAGCAAAAATCTCGCGCGCGAATGGGCGCCGCACCGCGTGCGGGTGAACACGATCGTGCCGGGCTTTTTTCCGGCGGAGCAAAACCGCAAGGTGCTCACGGAGGACCGGGTGGCGGCCATCATGGGCCACACGCCGATGAAGCGCTTCGGCGAGGCCCACGAGCTGATCGGGGCGACCCTGCTGCTGGCGAGCGAGAAGGCCGGCTCGTTCATCACGGGCGAGGAGCTTGTCGTCGACGGCGGCTTCATCTCGATGGCCATCTGATTCCTCGGTTTGTCGCGCCGGGTGAAGAGGCCGGTTTGACCGGTCTCTCCCGGACGCGGCCGGCGTTGCCCGCGAGACGCGGGGCGGAACAGGCCCGGACGCCTCGCGGGCGCCTTGCCCGGCGGGGCAAAGGCGCATCGTCCGCCGAAGGCCTCGAGTCGGCAGAAGACCGGCGCTATCCGGTCGTCCGGATGGCGGCCGTTTCGACCGCGACTTTGAGACGGTTGTAGAGGTTTTCCACTTCGGTGCCGGGCCGGATGCGCAGGGCCTGGCGCAGCGGAGCGAGTGCTTTTTCGAGCATGCCGGCGTCGATGTAGAGGCGGGCGATGAAAAGCTGGGCGCCGTATTCGTAGTTTGGATCGCCCTTGATCCGCTCGAGGTGGTAGCGGGCCTTTTCGGTTTTCCCGGCGGCGGCATAGGCGCGGGCGAGACGGAAGAGCGTCTCGGGATCGAGCGGATCGATGGCCAGCGCCTCTTCGAAGGCGGCGATGGCGGCCACGGTATCGCCGTCACGCTCGGCGAGGCGGCCGCGAATGAGGGCGTGCCGGAGCCGGTCGCGCGGGGAGGCGCGGGCGGGATCGACCTCGAGGGTGTTGATCAGGCGCCGGGCGAGCTCGGTTTCGTTTTGGGCGAGCAGACTGCGGGCGACGCTGATGAGCGTGGAAATCTTCGTGCCGGGCTGGAGCTCGAGGGCGGCGAGGTAGGCGCCGAGCGCCTTGTTGGGCATGTCCTGTCGGATGTAGATGTTGCCGAGCAGATAGAGGGCGTCGGCATCGACGGGGCCGAGCAGGCGGGCGATCTCGATGTTGCGGGCCGTCTCCGCAAGCTGGCCGAGCGCCAGATGGGCGTTGGCCTGCACGCGCCAGTATTCGAGGTTGCCCGGATCGATCGCGAGCAGTTCATCGGCGGCGGTGATGGCTTCGCGGTGCCGGCCGGACTCGGCGAGGATGCGCATCTTGCCCTCGAGCCACTTGATTTCGGTGGGGGCGCGCAGAAGGGCCATGTCGTAGGCGACTTCGGCCGCGAGGTATTGGCGTTGCCGAAGCAGGGCGTAGCCGAGCATGCCGAACGTTTCGGCGTCGGAAGCGCCCAGTTCGATGCTGCGGGCGAGCGCCTCTGCGCCTTCGCCGAAACGATCGAGCTGCACGCGCAGCGTCCCGAGACTGTTCCAGGCGCGCTGGAAGTCAGGAAACTTGCGGATGGCGGTGAGGTATTGCCGCTCGGCTGCGGCGAACTCTCCGGCGGTGAAGTAGAGGTTGCCGAGCACCTGGTTGAAGGCCGCGCTCACCGGCTTTCCGTCGGCGAGGATCTCCTGGAGCATGGCGCGGGCGGCGGCGGGATCCTCGGCCATGAGCCCGGCGCGCTTTTCGAGGATGGCGGTCTCGACCTCGGAGATCGCCGGTTCTCGCGAAGAGAGCACCCCGTAGCTCGCGGCCATGCGCCGCTGGAATTCATCGCTGCCGAAGTCCGGCTTGCCGAGATCGGCATGCGAGGGAGAAGCGTTGGCGAGGACGAGGGCGAGAGCGGCGAGCGCGATGGTAAGCTGGCGTTTCATGGGTATGGGCGGGGCGGCTACAGGCTGAAGGGGCTTTTCGAGCTTGGGCGATAGGAGACGACATGCTGCACCCACACGCTGACCGGCTTGCCGTTTTTGCGCGCGGGACGGAAACGCCAGTCCTTGATCGCTTCCTTTACGCCGGGAATGAAGCGGGGATCGCTTGCATCGAGCACGTAGATGTTCTCGGTGCGGCCCTTTTCCGTGACGACGTAGAGGACGAGCGTCTCGCCATCCAGGGTGCGCAGTTCGTGCGGGATGCGGGGCATCGGGCCGTAGAGCCAGACCGGAATCTCGTCGACCTGATGGCGCTCGAAAATCGTGAACTCCGGTGTGAGTTCCGGCCGGGAAACTTCGAAGGGACGGTTCAGGTCCATTTCGATGGCGAGTTCCGGGTCGACCTGTGGATCGATATGGATGGCGAGAAACTCCAGCGGAATCTCCGGCAGCGGCGCCGCCATGGTCGGATCGAATTTGAATGACTCGGTGAAACTGGAGGAGAGCGGCGGCGTCGTCTTTTTCTCCGGGACCGGCCGCGGCGGGACGTAGGCGAAGGTCAGCTCGGGCAGTTCGGGGCTTTGCGGGCGGTCGACCACGATTGTCCCGGAGGCGATGGCGAGGAAAATCAGCAGGGTGACACCCGGTGCGCCGACCAGCGTGCGCCAGGAGTTGTTGCTGCGCCGGAGCTGCCGCTCGAATGTATTCATTCCTCGACGTCGGCCCTGGTGGAAAAGTGGATCTTGCGCGCGCCCGCCGCCCGTGCCTCGCCGTAGGCCCTGGCGAATACGCCGTGGCTTGCCGCCTTGTCGGCCTGGATGATGACCGAAGCATCCGAGGCGAGCAGGACGCGCTGGATGGTCGGCCGGATGCCGGAGAGTCCGATTTCGCGTCCACCGTAGTAGACACGCTCATCGGCTGAGATGGCGATGAGGATGCTGTCCTGTTCGAGAGGAACGGAGCTGGCCGCTTCCGGCTTGTCCACATCGATGCCGGTTTCTTCGACGAAGACGGTGGTGAGAATGAAGAAGATCAGCAGGATGAAGACCACGTCGATCATCGGGGACAGGTTGATGTCCACGGATTCCTCGGATTCCTGATGGAGGGTTTCTTTCAGCATGGTTTCAGGTGTCGATGCGTGAGAGCAGGTGCATCTTTCGCTCGAGGATATCGAGTTCACGCCGCTGCGTCTCGCGCTTGATCCAGTGGATGAGAAAGAGGGCGGGGATGGCGATCATCAGGCCGGTCTGCGTGGTGATGAGGGCACGGGAAATGCCGTCGGAGACGGTGCGGGCGGTCTCCGAGCCGAGCTGCAGGGACATGCCGTGAAATGTATCCAGCATGCCCATCACGGTGCCGAGGAGGCCGAGCAATGGAGCGGCGACAAGGAGAGCGTTGGCGTATTTCAGGCGGCTGCGAATGAGCTGTTTGAGTTGCAAGATCGTCTCGTCGTAGGTCTTCACCTGCAGCCGCAGCGGGTCATGGGCCCGGGTGCCGTAGTGCCGGCGCATGCGGGCGGTGATGCGCGGAACGCCCGCGGCGGCCGCCGGAGTGGAGGCGGGCCGATACGGTTCGTCGGCGCGGCCGTTGCCATTGGCTTCGAGGGCGGTGTCGATATCGACGCCGCGGACGAAGAGAAACAGGCCGATTGTGTGCTTGTAGAGCAGGATGGAGACGAGGGCGAGCGCGGCCATCACCGGACCGCCGGCGGAGATGGCGCGAATGAGGTCGTGGAGGTATTCAGGCATCGTTTCCGGCCGTGGGGGAGCGTTTGGACTCCTCGAGAGCGACGGTCTTCACAAACTCGAAGGCAACACGCTCCATGTCGCTGAATTTCGCGCGAATCATGCGCGTGAAGATGCCGTGCAGCACGAGGGTCGGGATGGCGACCATGAGGCCGAGTTCCGTCGTTACCAGGGCCTCGGAGATTCCGGCCGATAGAGCGCGCGGATCGCCGGTGCCGAAGACCGTGATCAGGGCGAAGGTGCGGATCATGCCGACAACCGTCCCGAGCAGCCCGAGCAGGGGGGCGGCCGCGGCGGTGATGGCGAGAAACGGCAGGTAGCGCTCCACCTGGGGGCGGCGCCGGAGAATGACGCTGAGCATCAGCTCTTCCAGCAGCACGCTGTTCGCGCCAATATTGCGTATGCCGAGCTCGAGCATCTCGCCGACTGGTCCGGCCACCTTGCGGGCTTTTTCGAGGGCGGCTGATTCGCGGCGGGCGAAGGCCTCGCGAATGATGGCCGAGAGCGCCTTCGATTCGATCGTGCGAAAACGGGAGATATCGATGATCTTGACGAGGCTGACGATCAGGGCGATGGCGCCGAGGCCGAGGATAATGTAGCCGACGAAGCCGCCGCGGCGGATGTGGTCGGCGACATCGATATTCGCCCCTTCCAGGGCGATGGCGCTGCCGAGGGAGGCGTCGAGGGGAAGACTCGAGGCGGTTCCGGCCAGAAACGCCGCGACGTGAGCGGCCGAGGCTGTATCGAGAGGCTGGATGCCCGGCTCGACGGTGCCGGCGTGAAACTGGAGCACGCCCGCCATCGGGTCGCCGCCGGCGGCGCCGGTGAAGTAGGCGGCCGGACCGATCACGGCGATGCGGCCCGGAATCAGCGCTCCCTGCGGCGTGATGGCCGCGCCTTCGAAGGTGTAGCCGCCGGGGAGCTTTTCGGCGCGCTCAAGGCCGATCTCCAGTGCCCTGAGGTAGAGGCCGGTTCGGTCGACGAGAGCGGGCGAGGCTTCGTCGAGGGACCGGCGGATTTCGGTGAGCGCCTCCTTGCAGGCCTGATCCTCGGCGATGTGTATCCGGCTTTCGAAACCGTCGAGGTATTCGCGGAGAAAGCGCTCGGCGAATTCGGTGTCGGAGCGGAGAGCCTCGAGTTCGTTTTGCAGCGCCTCGAATGTCTTGTTGTTCTCGGAAGTGAGGCGGAGTGCCTCGTTCACCTGTTCCCGCAGTGCGAAATTTTCGTCCTCGAGGGCGCCGATTTCCTGGAGAAGGGGGACTTTCTCCGCGGCGATGGCGGCGGATTGATCGCGATAGAGCTGCAAGGCAGTCTCGACGCGTTCCTGCAGGGTCTGCGCGGCATCTTGCGGCGAGGCGGAGAGGCCGGAGTGAA
>RFJS01000177.1 GCA_003694825.1 Verrucomicrobiota bacterium
CCGGATCCACTGGAGCCGCCGGAGTCGGTGCCGCTTCCGCTGGAGCCCGAGCCGCCGGAGCCTGTGTCGGTGGCGGGCGGCGTGGCCGGGGTGCCGGTGGACGGCAGCGAGCCGCCGACGATCGGTGCGAGGTCTTCGGCGAGTTTGGCGCCGAGGTAGGCCCAGCCGGCCGGTGAGGGGTGGATGCCGTCTCCAGAGATGAAGCGCGAGACGTCGGCATTTTTCACGTAGCGGAAGTCGATGAAGTGCCAGCCGCGGGCCTCGGCGTTGCGGCGGATGATGTCGGTGTAGAGGACATTGACCGCGGGAAAGGTCTGGTTGGGCCAGAAGGGGGAGAGGGCGATCTTGGTGGCGCCGGGCAGGCGGGCATCGACGCGGTCGAAGAGCGTGCGGACGGCGTTTTCGAAGGCGACGGGGTCATTTTGGTCGTCGGCCGGATGGGACTGGTCGTTGACGCCGCCGGAGACGACGACGATGTCGGGGTTGTGCTGGAGCACGTCCTTCTCGAGCCGCGAGAGGAAGTCGTGCGGATAGCCGCCGACAAAGCCCGGATCGACGTAGCCGGTGGAGCCCATGGGGCGGACGATGGCGTCGAGGTTGAGCAGGTGAGCGGCGGACCACGCGTAGCCCTTGGTGCCGCCCTCGGTGATGCTGTCGCCGATGACGGCCATGGTCTTGCGCCATGGTTGGCCCTGCCAGGGGCGGATGGCCCCTTCGGCGGGGGGGACGACGACGCCGACGAACGGGGTGTCGTTGTCGAAGAGAATCTCGACGTCCTTGCTGCCACCTTCGGCGAATTCGATCGGGAAGACGGCCCAGGTGCCCTGGGGACGGCTGCGGTCGTCGGCGGCTTCGTGGGTGACCTTGCCGTTGGCGATCACGCGGAACTGCGTGGCGTTGAGCCAAAGGTAGAGGTAGATGCGGCGGGCGTCGGTGTTGAAGCGGACGGCGTAGCCGCCGCGCACCCAGGTGCTGAAGGAGTCGGGTTTGACGAACTGGCCGTTGTCAACGAGGCGACCGCCGGCGATGTCGAAGACGCTGTCGTTGTAGCGGCGGGCACCGGCGGAGGCCCAGTCGCAGGTCCAGCCGGAGGCGGTTTTTTTCAGGTAGAGCCAGGATTCGCCGCGCGCGTCTTTATTCGCGGCGACTTCGGCGCTCTCGGCCCCGAATTGTTTGAGCACGCGGCCGGAGGCGTCGCGGAAGGTCACCGTGGCACCGGCGCCCCAGAAGGCGGCGTTGAGGAGCAGGCCGGCGTCGGTGGGGAAGCTGTCGGCGAGGGTGACGGTGAGGTTCTGGCCGCCGTTGGTCATGTTTTTCACGCCGGCCGGGCCGAAGCTGGCGGGCGTCCAGGTGACGGAGCCGCTGACGGTTTCGCGGCTCCAGGCGTAGTAGTAGTCGCTGACCTGGCGGAAGGCGCTGGAGCGGGGCCAGACGTAGGCTTCGTAGTCGGAGGGACCGGTGTCGGGTGCGGCGACCTGGATGGCCACGGTCTCGCTGGTGGCGCGCCGACCATCATAGGTGACGGTGGTGGCGGTGAGGAAACGGGTGCCGGCAGGCGCGCCGGTCCAGGTGAAGCTGTAGGGCGCGGTGGTGTCTTCGCCGAGCTTGATGGAGCCGTCGTGGAATTCGACCCGGGCGAGCGTGGAGGTGTCGCCTGAGACGGAGGCTTCGATCCGGATGGTGTCACCGGCGGTGAAGCCGGCGTCCGCCACGGGGGAGGTGATGGCGGGCACGGGGACGGTCTGGACCGGGTTTTGGTCTTCCGCGACCTCGATGGCGAGGTAGTTCCAGGCACCGATCGCGGGGCTGTCGGTGATGGGAAGCGGACCGTAGCCGCTCTTGACGACGATGCCGTTGCGCACGATGGCGACTTCGGGCGCGGAGCCGACGGTGAGCGGGATTTCGAAGTGGGCGACGCCGGCCGGAAACTCCTCGGAGAGGACGCCGTTGATGCGGAGGCGGGCCGGGAGGGTGAGATGGGCGCTGGCGAAGATTTTGTCGGGCAGCAGATCGCGCCAGGAGCGCCCGCCATACATGTGGTCCGGGGAGCCTGCGATGGGCGCGGCGTTTTTCGGGTGGAGCTGGTAGGCGAGGAAAAGACGGTCGCGGTCGAATGTGGGAACGGGCTGGCCGGCCTTGTAGGCGGCGACGAAGGGCTCGGCGAATTTGCGGTAGCCGGAATGGTCGAGCGGGTCGGCCATGTGGTGCTTGTTCCAATGGTCGGTCCAGACGGGGGTTTGGGGCAGGTCGGAGATGTAGGAGATCTCGTTGAAGTCGTTGGAGGTGACCCACCAGACGGCGTTGGGCGGGGTGCGGAGGATGGCGCGCCACTGGGTCTCGAGGCCGCGGTAGCCGTCCATGTCCCAGAGGTGGTGACTGCCGTAGAGCGGAGTGACGCCCGCCATCGAGAGCTTGCCGCGCTCGGCGCTGACTTCGACGAGGATGCGGTTGAGGGTTTCGATCTGCGAGGCCGGCATGTCGCCGGAGAAGTTGGCGAGTCCTTCGAGCCAGGGGAGCAGGTCGTAGGTGTTGCGGATCACGTCGGGATCGGCGGTGGCGTGGAGCTGGCCGACACCTTCGGCGTAATAGTAGGTGTGGGCCCAGATTTTCACGGGCCACAGGCCGGCGGCCTGCAGGACGTCTTTGGTGCGGGCGGGGAGGTTGAAGGCGGAGTAGACGGGGACGCCGTCGATTTTCCACTGGGCGGGGTGGTCCCGGGTGTCGCGGACGATGGCGGGTATCCACAGCGAGAGCAGATCGCCCCGTGGATCGTTGGGGTCAAACGTGGCCCAGGAGGCGGTGGCCTTGATGCCGACTTTGGCACAGGCGTCGTAATAGCGGCGAAGCTGGGCCGGGTAGCCCGCATCGTAGGCGTCCATGTGCAGGATCACGAAGTCCCACCCGGCCGCCTTCCAGCGGCGCGCCTCTTCGTCAAACTGGTCCTGGTTGGTCGTGGACCACGGGAAGGCGACCATGTGGTGCGCGCCGACGAGACGCGCCGGCGCGGCCGCTTTCACTGACTGATTTCCGCCCAGACCAACGAGCGCGAGCAGTACAAAAAACACCCGCCCAAGGGGACGGGCCTGATGGAGCAATCCTTTCATCATAGATCAGGCGAAAATAGCCGTCCACCGAAGCAGCCGGAAAAATCAGGTCAATCCCTCACGGGAATTTTTAGGCGATTCCCCATGGGGGTATGCGCCAATCCCCTAAGGGTGACCGTAATTCTGCTCAGGGTGGGTCAGTCTGGCGCGGATGATCCGGGTGGTTTTTTGGGGTGGACGCGGGCGAGGACGCCTCGCACGAAAGGATCTGCCGACATGAAGCGAGCGCGAGCTGACAGGACAACGCCAGAGCTTTTCCCGGAGCCCGAGGGGGGACGGGAGGTCCCCGCGGAGGGGACCCGTGTCGAGACGGTCTCGGGCCTGACGCGGCGCATCAAAGCCGTGCTCGAGGGGACGTTTCCCCCGCTGTGGGTGCGCGGCGAGGTCTCCAATCTTCGGGTACAGGCCAGCGGCCACATGTATTTCTCGCTGAAGGACGAGTCCGCCCAGCTCAGTTGCGTCATGTTTCGGGGGGACCGGGCGCGGGGCGGGCGCGAGGTGGACTTTCGCGATGGCGCGCAGGTGCTCGTGTTTGGCGAGCTCAGTGTCTACGAGCCGCGGGGAAGCTATCAGCTGATCGTTCGCGCCGCCTTCGATGACGGGGCCGGCCGTCTGCAGGCCGCCTTCGATCGGCTCAAGAAGCGTCTGGCCGAGGAAGGGCTGTTTGACCAGGAGCGCAAACGGCCGCTGCCGGAGCTGCCGTTGACGGTGGGGTTTATCACCTCGCCGAGCGGAGCGGCGGTGCAGGACTTTATCCGGATCCTCAAGCGGCGGCGGTGGCGGGGACGGCTTGTGGTCCTGCCGGCCAGAGTGCAGGGGGACGGGGCCGCGGAAGAGATGATCGAGGCGCTCAATCTCGCGGAACGCCTGGCGCGGTCGGCCGAGGGGCCACGGTTTGACGTGTTGGTGATCGGGCGGGGCGGGGGAAGCATCGAGGATCTCTGGGCCTTCAACGATGAGCGTCTGGTCCGCACGATGGCCGGCTGTGCGATCCCGATCATTTCCGCGGTCGGGCACGAGATCGATTTTACCCTGGCGGATTTCGTGGCCGATATGCGCGCCGAGACGCCGAGTGCTGCGGCCGAGCTGATCAGCAGTTGTTTTCTCGATGTCGTGGAGCGCCTCCGCCAGGCCGTGGAGGGGCTGGATGGGGTGGTCGACGATGCGCTGAACGGGCGGCGCGAGGCGATCGAGCGACTGCGGACGCGGCTCGCGGCGGCCAGTCCGCGCAGCCGGATCGATCAGGCGAACTTGCGGCTCGACGATCTCGCCAATCGCCTGTCGAGCGCGGTGCGCCACCGGCTGGCGGAACGCCGCGAGCAGTTGGCGGTGTTGCAGCGGCGCCTGGAGCGGTTTTCGCCGGAGCCGACGGTCGCCGGTTATCGCGAGCGCCTCCGATCGCTCGCGACGCGCCTTGCCCGGGAGAGCGAGGTGGCGCTGGAGCGAAAGCGCCGGGCCATGGCCGGGCTGGCCGGCCAGCTGCGGGCGCTGGGACCGGAGTCGGTTTTGAAGCGGGGTTTTGTGATGTTGCGCGGAAAGGATGGCCAGATGGTCACGGCGGCGGGCCAGGTGAGTGCGGGGATGCGGGTCGAGGCCCGTTTTCACGACGGCGAGCACGGCTTCATCGCGGAGTAGTGCCGCGGGTGTCGGCGCGGGGCTGAGGGGATTGGCTCGAGCTACGGTCCACGGTTCGCCGTCACGCCCCTCTGCGGTTTGCCCGGCGGGACGGAGGCTCGCCACATTCCCGTTCTAACGCCCGGCCGCTGGTCCGGACGGCTGGCAACCGGAAGGGCTGGCCTATTCGCCGACGAGGTGGCGGGGCATCGCTTCGGCTGGGAGGCGTTCGATGTCGGCGCCGAGGGCGCGCAGGCGTTCGTCGACGCGGTCATAGCCCCGGTCGATGTGGTAGACGCGCTGGATCCAGCTCTCGCCATGCGCCGCGAGAGCAGCGAGAACAAGGGCGGCGCTGGCGCGAAGGTCGGAGGCCATGACGGGTGCACCGGAGAGGCGGTCGCTGCCCTTGATGATCGCACTGGGGCCTTCGATGGCGATGTCGGCGCCCATGCGCTGGAGCTCCGGGACGTGCATGAAACGGTTGGGAAAGACCTTTTCGGTGACGATGCTCAGGCCGGGGGTGACGGCGAGCAGGGCACTCATCTGTGCCTGAAGGTCGGTGGCGAATCCCGGGTGCGGCATGGTGACGATGTCGGTCGGGACGCGCCGGTGCGGACGGTCGGCGCGGACGCGGAGTGTCTCCGGACCGACCGTTTCGAAGGGCACGCCGGTTTCGCGAAGTTTGTCGAGAAGCGCGGCGAGGTGGTCGCCCCGGGCCCCCTCCACGGTGATGTCGCCGCCGGTGATGGCGCCGGCGAGCAGGAAGGTTCCCGCTTCGATGCGGTCGGGGATGACGGTGTGGGTGGCGCCGTGAAGGCGCTCGACACCCTCGATTTCGAGGGCGTGGCTGCCGATGCCGCTGATTTTCGCGCCCATGGCGACGAGCAGGCGGCACAGGTCGACGATTTCCGGTTCGCAGGCGGCACTTTCGATGCGGGTGCGGCCCGGGGCGAGGACGGCTGCCATGAGGATGTTGGCCGTGCCCAGGGCGGTGCTGCCGTGGCGTCCCCCGAGAAAGACGTCGGCCCCGCGCAGGTGGCGGCCGTCGAGATGGACGTAACCGGATTCGATGGAGACGCCACAGCCGAGGGCGGCGAAGCCCTTGAGGTGCAGGTCGATCGGACGCGGACCGATGACGCAGCCGCCCGGAAGCGAGACGATGGCCGAGCGCAGCCGGGCGACGAGCGGTCCCATCAGGCAGACGGAGGCGCGCATCTTGCGCACGAGGTCGTAGGGGGCGCGGTTGTCGAGGGTGCGGGCGCGGATCGTCCAGGTGCCGGGGGCGTCGGCGGAGACTTCGGCACCGAGATGGCGCATGATTTCCGCCATGAAGCGGACGTCGCTGAGGTTCGGGACGTTGCGGATCGTCACCGCTTCATCGGTGAGCAATGCGGCCGCGAAGATGGGCAGGACGGCGTTTTTGGCGCCGCTGACTTGTATGGTTCCCCGCAGGGGGCGACCTCCATTGACGCGAAAGACGTCCATGAGCCGAGCGTGGTTGGGCGGGTTTTGCGCAGGCAATAAAAAACCCGGGCGCGAGAGGCCCGGGTCATGGGGAAAGCGGACGGATGCGAGGCCGCGCCGATGGCGGGACCGGCCTTTCCGCCGGGAAGCAGGTCAGTTTGCCGCGGGGGAGCCGCCGGAGGAAGCTCCGCCCTGTTTGCCGCGGCGATTGCGGTTCCGGCCGCCGCGACGGCGCCGCCGGCGTTTGGGACGATCGGTGCCATCGGAGGCCGCGGCGTTGCTCTTCGCGGGTTGCGGATGGGGCCGGGCCGTTTCGGCCGGGCCGGACGCTTCCTCGGTGTCGGATCCGGCACCGAAGACGGTCTTCATCCAACCGAGGAGCCCGGAGGGTTTCTTTTCGGTGGATGAGGTATCCGTGCGCTCACGCCGGGCCCGGGCCGCGTCGCGGGCGTAGCTGCGATCGCGCGAGGGTTTGAATTCCTGAACGGCACTCCGCCGCGGTTCGGCCGGCGCGTCCTCGAAACGGATCCGCGAAGCCGATTCGGCAGGGC
>RFJS01000178.1 GCA_003694825.1 Verrucomicrobiota bacterium
GCGATGGAGAATGGGTGAAGCGGGCGAGCAGGAAGACTTATCAGGTGTCCATGCTTTATCGATTGCTTTTCCCGGTGCCACCACTTCATGTGGAAGGTCCGCGTCGGATCGACGCCGACCCTGGTCGGTCGCGGCGAACGGCGTGTCATCCACCAAGTCAGCAAACAACCTACCGCACACTCATGGCAGTCAAAGTAGCAATCAATGGTTTCGGCCGCATCGGCCGTCTGGTTTTCCGCGCTCTTGTTGAGCAGGGCCTCCTCGGCACCAAGTTCGATGTCGTCGCCGTCGGTGACATCGTTCCGGCCGACAACCTGGCCTACCTGCTCAAATACGATTCGATCCAGGGCGCCTTCAAGGGCGAGGTCTCCTCGAAGAAGTCTTCGGAGGCCGCGGAGGCCGACGATGTCCTCGTGGTCAACGGCAAGGAGATCAAGGTCGTCAGCGCCCGCACCCCGGACGGTCTGCCGTGGAAAGAGCTGGGTGTGGAGGTCGTGATCGAGTCCACCGGCCTGTTCACCCAGGACACGCTCGCGAAGGGTCACCTCACCGCCGGCGCGAAGAAGGTCATCATCTCGGCTCCGGCCAAGGGAGATGTGAAGACCGTCGTGGTCGGTGTGAACGAGGACACCCTCACCGCCGAGGACAACCTCATCTCCAACGCCTCCTGCACCACCAACTGCCTGGCCCCGATCACCAAGGTTGTTCTTGAGAACTTCGGCATCGAGGAGGGTCTCATGACCACGGTGCACAGCTACACCGCCACGCAGAAGACGGTCGATGGCCCCTCCCGCAAGGACTGGAAGGGTGGCCGTTCCGCCGCCATCAACATCATCCCGTCCTCCACCGGCGCCGCCAAGGCGGTCGGTCTGGTTCTGCCCGAGGTCAAGGGCAAGCTCACCGGCATGGCCTTCCGCGTCCCGACCCCGACGGTCTCGGTCGTCGACCTAACGGTCAAGACCGGCAAGGAGACCAGCTACAAGGAAATCTGCGAGAAGATGAAGGAGGCCTCCGAGGGCCCGCTGAAGGGGATCCTCGGCTACACCGAGGACGAGGTCGTTTCCTCCGACTTCATCCACGACACCCGCTCCTCCATCTTCGACGCCGGCGCCGGCATCGAGCTCAACAGCCGCTTCTTCAAGCTGGTGAGCTGGTATGACAACGAGTGGGGCTACAGCAACCGCTGTGTGGACCTGCTCAAGATCGTTGCCGACAAGCTCTGATCAAGGCCCGTATCTGAATCTTTAAACCAAGACGACCACAGGGGGCGCGGTGCCCGCGGGGGTTCCACCCCCGTCGAAGCCGTGTTCCCTGTGGTTTTTTTCTGCCATGGCCAAATATAAAACCATTCGAGACCTCGACCTGAAGGGTAAGCGCGTCCTCATGCGGGTGGACTTCAATGTGCCGCTCGACAAGGAGACCGGGAAAATCACCAACCCGCAGCGCATCGTCGCGGCCCTTCCCACCATCAAATACGCACTCGAGCAGGGCGCCTCGGTCGTGCTCATGTCGCATCTCGGGCGCCCCAATGGAAAGCCCAACCCGAAATACAGCCTCCGCGTCGTCGCCGACGAGCTTTCCCGCCAGCTCGGCCGCGAAGTGAAATTCGTCGAAGACTGTGTCGGCCCGGTGGCCGAACAGGCGGCCGCGGCCCTCAAGCCCGGCGAAGTGCTGCTGCTCGAAAACCTCCGATTCCACATCGAGGAAGAGGGCAAGGCCAAGAACGAGGACGGCACGACGGTTAAGGCCGATCCGGAGAAGGTCGCCGCTTTCCGCGCCAGCCTCAGCAAGCTCGGTGACGTCTACGTCAACGACGCGTTCGGCACCGCGCACCGTGCGCACTCCTCCATGGTCGGCGTCGATCTGCCGGAAAAGGCGGCGGGCTTCCTCATGGAGGCCGAACTGAAGGCGTTTGCCGCCGTGCTCGACGAGCCGAAGCGCCCGCTGCTGGCGATCCTCGGCGGCGCCAAGATCGCCGACAAGATTCCGCTCATTGAAAACCTCATCGACAAGGCCGACGAGATCATCGTCGGCGGCGGCATGGCCTTCACCTTCAAGAAGGTGCTCGAAGGCATGAACATCGGCAACAGCCTCTTCGATGAGGCTGGCGCGAAGCTCGTGCCCGACCTCGTGGCCAAGGCCAGGGAAAAGGGCGTGAACATCATCCTCCCGGTCGACTTCGTCTGCGGCGACAAGTTTGATCCCAACGCCGAGACCCGGCTCGCCACCGATTCCGAAGGCATCCCGGACGGTTGGATGGGATTGGATTGTGGCCCGAAGTCCGTCGAACTCTTCAACGCGGCCATCGGGCGTGCCAGGACCATCATCTGGAACGGGCCGGCCGGCGTCTTCGAGTTCGACAAATTCGCGGCGGGAACACGCGCGATGGCGGAGGCCATTGCGCGGGCGACCGAAGCCGGAGCGGTCACGGTCGTGGGTGGTGGCGACACCGCCACCGCGGCGAAAAAGTTCGGCGTGGCCGACAAGGTGACGCATTGCTCCACCGGAGGTGGTGCCAGCCTCGAATTCCTCGAAGGCAAGAAACTCCCCGGGGTCGCTTTCCTCGAATCCTGATCCCGACGTCTCCCAAACCGCACGACTGTCGCGCCGGGGGGAATTCGGCATTGGCCTCGGCGCGCAGTCTGTGCTTTCTCTCACACGACTTTCTCAGCACATGAAATCCCGAAAGATCCTCATCGCCGGAAACTGGAAGATGAACAAGACCACCGCCGAAGGCGTGGAGCTCGTCAAAGAGATCGCCGCCGAGGTGGGTAAACAGAGCGAAGTCGAGGTCCTTGTTTGTCCTCCGGCCGTGGCTCTCGATGGCGGGGGCAAGGCCCTTGAAGGCACCTCCATCAAGCTCGGCGCGCAAAACATGCACCCGAAGCCCTCCGGCGCCTTCACGGGCGAGATCTCCGCGGAGATGATCCGCCATCATTTCGCCACCTACGTCATTCTCGGTCACAGCGAGCGGCGCACGTATTTCTTCGAGACGGACGCATTCATCAACGAGAAGGTGCTCGCGGCGCTCAAGAGCCTGCTGCGTCCGATCCTGTGCATCGGCGAAACCCTCGAGGAACGCGATGCCGACAAGACCCTCGATGTCATCCGCACCCAGCTCGAGGGTGGTCTCGCCGGTGTCTCCGCCGACGACATGACCAGCGTGGTCATCGCCTACGAGCCGGTCTGGGCGATCGGCACCGGGCGCAACGCCACGCCGGAACAGGCGCAGGAAGTGCATGCCTTCATCCGCAAATGGCTCACCGACAAGTTTGGCGAGGCCGTTGCCCAGAAGGTGCGCATCCTCTATGGCGGATCGATGAAGCCGGTCAACGCGGCCGATCTGCTCGCCCAGGAGGATATCGACGGTGGTCTCATCGGTGGTGCCTCCCTGGAGGCCCGTTCCTTCGTCGAGATCATCAACGCCGCGAAGGCGGCGAGCTGACCGCCGTCACCGCGGGCGCGCCGCCAGAGCGCCCGCCGCTGGATCGCTCGGCGCAGAAGGCACCGCCCTGCGGCGCTTTCTGCGCCGGCGGCGAAGTGCGCAATCGCACCGTGGGGCAGGAGGCGCTCTCAGTTGGCGCGATGTTCCAGTGAGCGGACAAGCGCCGAGAGAAACGCGGCGTTGCCGGGCAATTTGGAGCACGCCAGGGCAGCCGCCTCGGTGTGCTCTTTGGCTTTCCGGCGGGCCTCATCGAGACCGAACAGCGAGACCACCGTCGCCTTTTGCGTCCTGGCGTCCTTGCCGGCGGTCTTGCCAAGCGCGGCTGTTGTGGCCGTGGCGTCGAGAATGTCGTCGACGACCTGAAAGGCCATGCCGAGGTGGTAGCCGAGCATGCGCAGCAGCCGCGTCTGCTCCTCGTCCGCACCGCCGATGAATCCGCCGATCACGATGGCGGCGGTGATGAGTGCGGCCGTCTTTCCCGCGTGGATAAAGGTGAGTTCGGCCGGTGAGATGCTCCGGCCTTCGGCCAGCATGTCGGCCATCTGGCCGCCGATCAGTTTCGTGTTGCCCGCGGCCGAAGTCAGTTCGGCGAGGATGCGCATGCCCAGGGCCGGTTCTTGCGCATAGTGGCGGGCGATCAGCTCGAAGGCGTAGGTGAGGAGGGCATCGCCGGCGAGGATCGCCGTGGCTTCGTCGAACTGTCGATGGGCGGTTGGCCGCCCCCGGCGCAGGTCGTCATTGTCCATGGCCGGAAGGTCATCGTGAATGAGCGAGTAGGTGTGAATGCACTCGATCGCGATGGCGGCGGGCATGGCCGCCGCCCGCCGGTCGAAGAGGTCGGCGACGGCGAGGGTGAGGGCCGGGCGCAGGCGCTTGCCGCCGGCCTGCATGCTGTAGCGCATCGCCGTGTGAAGGCGTTCGGGACGGATGTGGGCCGGGGGGAGCAATTCGTCGATCGCCGTTTCGATCGCGCTTTGGAGCTCGGCGAGTTTTGCTTTGAAGTCGGAGGCGTCGGACATAGGTTCGCGGGGCCGTTCAGCCTTGGTAATGATTACGTTGGAGCAAGTTTCGAGGCGGATTTTCAACGACCCGTCCTGGTTCGTGAAGAGCATCGTGGGCACTTTTCTGCTCATCGTGCCCATCGCGCATTTCTTCGCCTTTGGCTACCTCTACCGTCAGATGCTGGCGGTTCGGCACGGCGATGTTTCGGGGCTGCCGGAGTGGGAGGACTGGCGGGGCCTGTTCGTCGATGGCCTGCGGGCGTTTCTGATCGTGCTGGTGCTCGGGGTGCTGCCGATCTTCGTCGGCTGGGTGGTTTCGCTGCCGATCGTGCCGTTTCTGGGAGCACTGGGCTATCTGCCGATGGTGCCGGGATTTCTTTTCGCTGCTCCGCTTTCGGCGGCGGGAATCTACCGCTACCAGCGTCGGGAGGAGTTCGCCGAGGCCTTCGATTTCTCCGTGCTGTTGCGGATGGTGGCGCGAACGCGCAGTCAGCTCATTGTGCCGACGCTGGCCTATCTCGGCCTGCTCTTCGTTTTCTCGCCGTTGTTTCCATACGCTTTATTTACTGGCGCTCTGCTCGTTTTCAGTTTTTACGCGCTGATCTTTCGTCAATCCGAGGCCGCGTTCCGCAGTGCGGCTTCAGGCCATAGTGTGATCCACCGTTAGCAGTTAGCAGATACCGATGCCCACCTACGAATACTCATGCCAATCGTGCAACGAAGTGATTGAAGTCTTTCAGTCCATGCGCGACGAGCCGCTGAAGGAATGCCCGAAGTGCGGGCAGCCCGGGGTGAAGCGGCTGATCGGGCGCGGAGCGGGGATTATCTTCAAGGGTTCTGGTTTTTACGAAACCGACTACAAGCGATCCTCCAGCGCTGGCGGTAATGGCAAGTCGTCGTCGGGTGGCGCGGCGAGTGGTTCGAGCAACGGACCCTCGACAAGTGCAACCAACTCGTCGACGGGCGCAGGAAGTTCCCCGGGATCTGCATCCGCCGCGAGTTCCTGATCGCGGTTATGGCCTACGGAAAACGTTCCAGAGAACCCGGAAAACTCGCTTCAACGTTCAAGTTTGTCGGCATCGTCCTCTTCGGAGCGATGCTCGGCGCGCTTGCCCTGGTCTTCAAGCCGGTCGTCGTCCTCGATCGGCCGCCCGAAGAGACCAATCCCGAGGCTCCTGTCGAGCGGCATCGCGTCGTCTTCGTCAAGGGGCGTGACCGGCCGCTGACGCTCTCGCGCTACAAGGCGCACGAGGCGGCGTTCCGCTCGCGTTCCGCCGAGTCGATCGACCTGCGCGAGCAGGAAATCAACCGGTGGCTGGCCAGTACGTTCGCCAGCAAGAACCTGCAGAAGGAATGGCCCGATTATGATGCGGCATTCATGCCGCATCCGCCGAAAGTGCGGCTCGAGGGAGGCAAGACCTCGATCGGGCTCTCGACGGATATCAAGGTGCTCGGGGCGAAATTCTCCTTCGTGGTTCA
>RFJS01000179.1 GCA_003694825.1 Verrucomicrobiota bacterium
AAGGCGCTGCGGCGGCTTTCTCCGGCCCGCCGCGGACGGTGGCGCAGTCTGGACACGTCCTGAGCGGGGCGGCGGCAGGAAGAGAAAGGGCGGCGCCGTCGTCGAGACGGGCCGCCCGGGATTATTGGAAAACTGGAGACGGTTTTCAGTCTGGCGATTCGCTCACTTGTAGGGGAGCGGGAACCGGGCACAGAGGTCGAGGACGCGGGAGCGAACGCTCTCGAGCACCGTTTCGTTCGCCGGGTCGGAAAGCACCTCGTCGATGAACCCGGCGATCAGCTCCATCTCCGGTTCGAGCATGCCGCGGCTGGTGACGGCGGGGGTGCCGAGGCGGATGCCGCTGGCCTTGAAGGGGCTGCGGGTTTCGAAGGGGATGGTGTTCTTGTTGCAGGTGATGTTGGCGCGGTCGAGGGCGGCCTGGGCGTCCTTGCCGGTCAGCTCGGCGTCCTTGTCGCGAAGATCGACCATCATGAGGTGGTTGTCCGTGCCGCCGCTGACGATGCGGAAACCACGCTGCGAAAGGGCGTTGGAGAGCGCTTTGGCGTTGGCGACGATCTGAGCCTGGTAGGTCTTGAATTCGGGGCTCATCGCCTCCTTGAAGCACACGGCCTTGGCGGCGATCACGTGCATGAGCGGTCCGCCCTGGGCGCCCGGGAAGACGGAGGAGTCGATCGCCTTGGCGTGCTCTTCCTTGCAGAGAATGAGCCCGCCGCGCGGCCCGCGCAGCGTCTTGTGGGTCGTGGTGGTGACGAAGTCGGCGTGCGGCACCGGCGAGGGGTGCAGACCGGCGGCGACGAGGCCGGCGATGTGGGCGATGTCGGCGAAGAGATAGGCGCCGTTGGCCCGGGCGATCTCGCCCATCCGCTCGAAATCGATGATGCGGGAATAGGCGCTGGCACCGACCGTGATCATCTTCGGCTTTTCGCGGGCGGCGACTTCGGCGAGCTCGTCGTAGTCGATACACTCATCTTTCTCGCTGACCCCGTAGGCGACGACCTCGTAGAGCTTGCCGGAGAAATTGGCCGGATTGCCGTGGGTGAGATGCCCGCCGTGGGAGAGATTCATGGCGAGGATCTTGTCGCCCGGCTTGAGCACAGAGAAGTAGACGGCGGCATTGGCCTGGCTCCCGGAGTGGGGCTGGACGTTGGCGTGCTCGGCGCCGAAGAGGGCCTTGGCGCGATCGATCGCGAGCTGTTCGACGACATCGACGTGCTCGCACCCGCCATACCAGCGGCGGCGGGGATACCCTTCGGCATACTTGTTGGTGAGCACGCTGCCCTGGGCTTCCATGACGGCTGGCAGCGTGAAGTTTTCCGAGGCGATCAGCTCGATGTGCGTCTGCTGGCGTTCGAGTTCGGCCTGCACGGCAGCGGCGATCTCGGGATCGATCTGGGCCAGCGGAGCGGCGTTGAGCACGGGACGGTTGGCGGTGTCTGAGTAGGACATGGGAGTGTTGGCTGGATGAAAAGTCGTAGGCGAGGTGTCAGTCTCCGGAGGCGGCTTCGGCGACGAGGCGGCGGACATGCTCGATCAGCGAGGGGATGGCCTCGACCATGGCGTCGCGGGCGGCCTCGTAGGCGGCGATGGCCTGACCGACCGGGTCGGGGATATCGGCATCGGCCGGGTCCCTGGCGACGAATTCGCGCATCAGGTAGAGGTGTTTCGGCGGTGGATCAAAGCGCATCTGGATCACCTGCCGGTGTGATTCGGTCATGCAGTAGATCGCGAGGGCGTCATCCACCAGATCCCGGGTGAGGCTGGTGGCCCGGTGGGTATCGAGGCGCAGGCCGACCTTGCGGACCGCTTCGATGGCGTTGGGGCTGGCGGGAGCGCCGTCCATCGCGGCGATGCCGGCGGACTTGACTTCGAGGGACTTGAGCGGCTCCGGCTCGGCGGCAAGAGCGTGGCGAAACAGGGCCGCGGCCATCGGGCTGCGACAGGTGTTGCCGGTGCAGACGAAGAGGATGTGGCCGAGGTCGTTGTGATCCATGAACGAAAGGCGCAAAAGTGAGGCGGGGACCGTCCAGGAGTCAATCGGAACGGTTCGAGAAAATCGATCCCGGGTCTACCGAAGAAAGCGACGACTCAGCAGGTGTGTGCTAATTGCTTTTCAATCTTCCCGAGACTGACAGTCTCGCTCCGGAGATCCAGGCACCATGATTCTGACCAATATCGAGACTGTTCCGGGCAAGCGCATCGTCGAGCACTACGGGCTTGTTTCCGGAAACACGGTACGCGCCAAACACGTCGGCCGCGACATTGTCGCCGGCCTGAAAAACATCGTGGGCGGCGAACTCAAGGGCTACACCGAGCTGCTCGACGAGGCGCGCAATGAATCCATTTCCCGGATGGTCGCGCAGGCCGAGGCGCTCGGTGCCAATGCGGTGGTGAATATCCGGTTCTCGACCTCGGCTGTGTCCCAGGGGGCGGCTGAACTCTACGTCTACGGCACGGCGGTTCGCGTGGAGTAGCCAGACGATGGATGAGCAGACCTCGTTTGAAACGGTCGCGCCGTTTCTGATATTTTTCGTCTATGCACTGCCGGTCATCCTTATGATCGGCGGGCTGATCATCGGTTCGATTCTCGAGAGCCGGCACTTTGCCTCGATCCGGAGCCGCGAGGCAGCGACGGCGGACTATCCTGCGGTGCCGACGCGTTCCTGGGACGAAACCCGTGCCGTGGCCGAGGTTCGGCTCGTGGCGAGCTCGGTGGTGGTTTCGCTCGACTACTTCAAGCGGATCCTTGCCGGTTTGCGCAATATCTTCGGCGGTCGCATCCGCTCCTACGAAAGCCTCCTCGACCGGGCCAAGCGGGAAGCCATTTTGCGCCTCAAGGAAAGCGCGCCCGGCTTCGATATCATCGTCAACCTCCGCGTCGATACGTCCAACATCGCCTCGGTGCACAACCGGAAAAAGGGCATTGGCGGCGTCGAGGTGCTCGCCTCGGGGACGGCTATCCGCTACGAACGGCGCAAGGGATGAAGTTTGTTCGCCGCGATCTCGGCGAGGCGGGGGAGGTCAGCAGTGGCGGGGGTATTCGCGGGGTTCTCGTCGAAACGGCCAAACTCTCCGCGCTGGGTGTTGCGCTGTTTGCGGTCCTGTATTTCGCGATCGGCTGGGCCACCGGCTTCGTGGTGAGCCGCCTGTCTGTGGAGCGGGAGCGAGCCATCTTTTCCGTGCTCAGCCATCCTGAGTTTGCCTCGCGGCCGCCGGAGCGTCTCGCCCCGGTCTGGGGCAGGGTGGAAGCTGTGCTCGAGCAGCTCCGGTCGGCTCCGGAGGTTCCCGCGCTCGACTACGAGCTTTACTATCAGGACCACCCGGTCGCCAATGCCGTCGCGCTTCCCGGCGGTGCTATCGTTCTCACGCGCGGCTTGCTCGAGGCGCTCGCGGACGAGGATAACGACATGGCGCTGGCCTTCGTTATCGGCCACGAACTGGGCCACTTCGCCCACCGCGACCATCTTCGGTCCTTTGGCCGGGCGGCGGGCATGCGCTTCGCGCTTTTTCTGTTCTTTGGCGGAGACCTCGAGGCGATCACCACCAACGCGACCCAGTTGATGATGCTGCACGACTCGCGCGCCGACGAGTCCGCCGCGGACCTGTTCTCGATCGAGTGCCTCCGAACCGTGCGAGGCAGCTCCGCCGGTGCCGAGGAGTTCTTTGCATCACTTCTCAACGAACCACAGCTGCCCCGGTGGGCCTACCTGTTTTCCACCCACCCGGAGTTGGAGGAGCGAATCCGGGCGATTTCCGATCAGACGCTTCCCCGGACCGAGAATCGTTGAATCTCAGGCTTCGGCTCGGGGAAATCATCAATCATTGCTGGCTGCACTTCCGTGGGTTTTGCCTCTTCTTATGTGCTGTCGACGCGCGGTAGAGCCGGCCCCGATGGCAGCGGTGATCGTGCGGCGGATCACCTGGTGGTGGTAAAAGCACGAATGTGCGCTGATCCTACGGTAGCGTGATGGTGTTGGCTGTGTGAGCCAGTGGGCTCTCGCGGAAGAAAGCGTTGTTGCTGTCAATGCCGCAGCCGTGGATGCGGATGCCGGTGATCAAGGCGGTGCGAGAGGGGGCACAGGGCCGAGGCACGGGGGCATTGGAAAAGGCTGCGTCCTGCCCGGCGAGACGATCGATCCTGGGCGTGAGGCGCTTGCAGATCTCGGTGCGCCTGGCTGGATCGGGATAGATCGACTGGAGGAAGTTGCCCGGTTCCTCGGCGAGGTATCCGGTAATCGGTTCCAGCTCATCGACCGCGATGAAGAGAAAGTTGGGCTGGCCGCGCGGTTTTGTGGACGGAGTAGAGCCACACCGTGTGACGAGCTATCCTTTGCGTTGCGGTTGTTGCGGTTTGGCCGTTTTCGCCAGCCGTAGCATTTTTACGGGATCATGCCGGCGCCGCGCAGCGTTTCTTTCACGGCGATCACGATCTCGTCGACGATTCGTTCCGGTGTCTCCGGCTTGGTGAGCCGGGAACGAGCGGCGAAGATTTTCCGTCCCGTTTTTCCGTCGAAGACGAGGGTCTCGACGTCGAGCGTTGTGCTCATGATCGTGTAGCCGCGGGAGAAATACGCGCCGACGTCGAACACGTAGGCCGAGTATCCCCAATAGTAGTTGTAATACGGCTCGGCATCATGCCAGCTCACCGTCGAGTCCTGATACATCTCCTGCTTGAAGTCGGCGACCCGCAGGGCCACGACGAGATCGAACTCTCCGGCCTCGACTTCGGCACGGGCGCGGTCGGGATCCTGGAGCTCGCTCTCGTCGAGGATCGTGTAGGCGGGGGTGGCGTTGCGGATCCACTTGGCCAGTCGATCTTCCACTTTGCGGCGCATCGTGGGCTCGTTGATCGGATAGACGGCGAGAATCTTGTCGGCCTTCTCGAAGGTGGCCTTCGCCGATGGATCGGCCCAGGCGGAGAGCATGGAGGCGCCGCTGGAGGCACACCCGGAAAGGAGCGCCAGGGCGGCGCCGGCGGCGAGAAGGCTGGCAAAGGCAACAAGACGTCGTTTCATACGCGCGAGCGCGGAGCAGAGAGCGCCGGTTTTGTCGAACCCGAGATGCGATCAGCGGAAGGGAAGGCGGGGAAATGCGTTCCGGGCTGGCCAGGGCCGGAAACGGGAGCATGATCGGGCAGGACGGGACGATGCTGCAATGCCCCCAACAGGGGTAATTCACTGCCCCGGCAACCTGACAGATCCACTGACTATGATGAAGAATGACTACATGTTTCGTATTGGCCGTGCCGTTGCCTTGACATGGGGGATGGCATGGATGCTTGCGGGGCCCAGCGCCCTCGCGGGGACGGGAGAGCACTCCTTGAAGGAGCTGGTTGGCGAGCTCGAAGATGTCGCCACCGAGAAAGCCGATCCCGTGCTGGAATCCGTCGCCGGCGAGTGGGCCGGGAAGATCAAGGAACTCGGCCGGGAAGCGCGCAACAACCCCGAGGTCGAGAAATACCTCGAAAGCGCTCTGCAGAATATCCTCGGTGATGACGCCCCGGCGGCGATGGACGCGCTGGCCAAGCTCGGCAACCTGAAGGTGACCGACGAGCAGCTCGGCCTGGTGAAGGAGGTCGTCAATCTCGGCGGCGCGTTTCTGACGCAGGAGAATTTTGCGGGCCTGGAGGGAGCCGAGTCGGACGTGAGCCGGATCGTCTCCGCTCTGCGCAAGGGGGACTACATGGCCGCGATCGAGCCGTTGAAGGCGATCGCCGGCCGTGCCTCGCTCACCGATGAGCAGGAACAGCTCGTGCAGACGATGCTCGAGACGTATGTGCCCGGCGCCGGACAGGCGAAGGAGCTGTTGAAGAAGATCCCCGGATTCTGAGCCGGGGAGAGGCGATGATTTGAAGAAC
>RFJS01000180.1 GCA_003694825.1 Verrucomicrobiota bacterium
GGGCGGAAGGATAGTCTCCGCTTTTGAGGGTTTGTGTTCGGTTCAGGGTCTCGGGGCGGCGGGTTTGGCCGCCCCGCAATGGAGAAAACGAAACGCCCGCGAGTTCATCGCGGGCGTTTTCGTTTTCCGTTGGTCGGAAGCGATCGGGTGCGCTCCCGGGATCAGACCACGAGCCACTCGGAGAGCCAGCTCACCGGCGGATTGAGATCGAGCACCTCAAACGACGGCTTGTATTCGCCGTCCTCGTCGACATAGCCGGCCAGCGAGCCGGTCGGTGCGACGGCCGCGCGAGGTGCATCACTCGAAGCCACGCACGGGGCGCAGGCCACGATAGCCGCGATGAACAAACCTCTCCATGCCCGGGTAAACATGGCGTAAAGCAATCGCGCTTTGTTAAAGAAATGTCAACGCGGCGTGCCGGCGGGTTTTCGAAACAGTTGAATGCGAGTCCACTCCATCGACGGGCGCCTTCGTCCCAAAACCCCGGCGGAAACGCGCCTCCCGTGGCAGGTTGATGGGCATCGCAACCGGGTGCGCGATGCGCCCGGCAACCATACGAGAAAACAATCAGCGAGGATTCGAAACATGAAAACGACAACCACCACAACCATCCTGGTCATCACGGCGGCGCTCGCCGCCGGTGCCTCGGCCTTTGCCCAGGGGCGCAACGGCCGCGGCGCGGGCCTCAGCGCCGAAGAGCGCGCCGCGCTGCGCGCCGAGCGCGAACGCATCGTCGCGATGTATGATGAAGATGGCGACGGCAAGCTCGACGCCGTCGAGCGCGAAGTCCTCTTCGAGGACATCGAGGCCGGCAAGATCGAGGTGCCGGCCGGCTTCGGTCCGCGGGGCGGAAAGGGACGGCAGGGGCCGCCCCCGGAGATCCTGGACCAGTATGACGCCGACGGCGACGGCGTGCTCAACGCCGAGGAGCGCGATGCCCTGCACGCCGATATCGAGGCCGGTGTCGTGCCGCCTCCGCCGGGACGCTGTGGCGAAAACCGGCGCATGGGGCCGCCTCCGGAGATTCTCGAGCAGTTCGATGTCGACGGCGATGGCGTGCTGAGCCCGGCGGAACACGAGGCGCTCCGCGACGCGATCAAGGCCGGTGAGATCGAGCCGCCGATGCGCGGACACGGACCACGCGGGCGCGGCCGCGCTCCCGCCGCGGACGAGGCAGGCAGGGAAGGATGAGATGAGCCGCGGCAGCCGGCCTGCCGCGACGCATTTGGCCAACCTGAAAACCGCGACAACCACACCGATCAACCGCGCCCGTCGGCTTTCGTGCCGCCGGGCGCGCGCAAATTTCGCGACGCCCCCGGGGGGTGGCTTCGCCGTTGAGCTGCTCCCGGATTTTTCAGTAAACCCCGAACCGCGTTCCGCATTCCCGTGCAACCCGCCTCCACGCAGCATCGGTCCTGGCTGACCCCGGTCATCTTCATCGTCTTCTGGACAGTCGTCGTGCTGGCCTTCGCGGCCCAGCTCGTCTTTTCCGCCGCGTTTCCGTGGAAACACGCCTTGCTGGCGTCGCTCAACGACTGGCTGCCCTGGGTGCTGCTTTCGCCCGGCATCGTGTGGCTGGCGCGCCGCTTTCCCCTGGAGTGGGGGCATTTGCGCGCGAGTGTTCCGGCGCACCTGGTCGGGTGCTTTCTCACGCTGGTGCTGTGTGGGTGGATCTCGGATTTGTTTTTCGCGGCCTTCGTCCAGCCGGAGATGACCGGCCGTCCCCGGCCGGAGGCCACAGCGGTGGGGAAGCCGCGCCTGTTCCGTGATCGCCCCGGGATGTCGCCGGAGGCCGCGCCTCCCGGCGGTCCGCCGCCGCCCGAAGACGGTGGCCCGCGTCCGGGGCCCGGGGCGGGCGTGCCGCCGATACCGGGGGATCCGCCGGGGCCGCGACGGGAGTTTCGCGCGGAAAGGCCGGCGGACGGCAGGCCGCGGGGCCTCGGCCGCCGCGGTCCGTGGGATCGGCACTTCTGGGCGGTGGTGTTCTGGAACCGCGCCAAGCTGAACCTCCCTGTCTACTGGGTCATCGTCAGCGCCGTGCATGCCTTCGGCTTCTACCGCCGGGTGCAGGAGCGCGATCGGCGCGCGCTCGAGCTGACCGCGAGCCTCTCCAGGGCGAAAGTCGAGGCGCTGCGCCTGCAGATGCAGCCGCATTTCCTCTTCAACACGCTCAACGCCATCTCGGCGCTCGTGCATCGCGATCCGGACGCGGCCGACGAGATGATCGTCAACCTCTCCGAGCTGCTGCGCCTCTCTCTCGACACGGCGGAGCAGGAAGTGCCCCTGCGGCGCGAGCTCGAGCTGCTCGATCGCTACCTCGAAATCGAGAGGGTGCGCCTCGGGGAGCGGCTGCGCGTGCAGCGGGAGATCGCGGCCGAAGTGCTCGATGCGGCCGTGCCCACGCTCATGTTGCAGACGCTCGTGGAAAACGCCGTGCGGCACGGCATCGAGCCGCGGGAAAGCGGCGGCACGGTGACGCTCGTCGCCCGCCGTGACGGCGACCGGCTGCGGATCGAGGTGCGTGACGACGGGGTGGGCTTCGGGGCGGCCGATGCCCGGGCGTCGCGCCGCGGGGTGGGGCTCGCCAACACCCAATCCCGCCTGCGCGAACTCTATGGCGACGCGGCGACATTCGTGATCCATTCGCCGGAGGCGGGGGGCGTGACGATCGAACTGCT
The DNA here is from genome assembly GCA_003694825.1 of Verrucomicrobiota bacterium. GTDB lineage: Bacteria > Verrucomicrobiota > Verrucomicrobiia > Opitutales > Opitutaceae > J108. The sequence goes on from RFJS01000180.1 coordinate 2,679, forward strand.
CCTGCCTTTGCGTTGGTCTGAAACCACGGCATCGTGACTCTCATGGCCTCCATGCGCATTCTCATCGTCGACGACGAACCGCTGGCGCGCGAGCGCCTCCGCAACCTGCTGGGTCGCGAGGACGGCGTCGCCATCGTGGCCGAGTGCGGCAGCGGCGCCGAGGCCATCGAGGCGATTCGCGAACACCGTCCGGACCTCGTCTTCCTCGACATCCAGATGCCCGGCGTGGATGGCTTCGGCGTGCTCGAGGCGCTGGGACGGGACATGCCGCCGGTCGTGTTCGTGACGGCGTTTGATGAATACGCCGTGCGGGCCTTCGAAGTGCACGCACTCGATTACCTGCTCAAGCCGTTCAAGCCGGCCCGGCTGCGCGAGGCCCTGGCCCGGGCCCGGGAACGGCTGGAGCGGACCGGTGGGGCAGGCGCGGACGAGGCGCTCACCCAACGGCTGCTCGCCCTGCTCGAGGAGCGCCGAAAGGAAAAGGAGACGCTTTCGCGCATCCCGGTGCGCACGGGCGAGCGGGTCGTCTTCGTGAAGGTCGAGGATCTCGACTGGGTGGAGGCGTCCGGCAACTACATCGTGCTGCACGCCGCCGGCACCCGCCATACCCTGCGGGAGACGCTCGGGGCGATGGAGAAGCGGCTGCCGGCGGAGCGGTTTCACCGGGTGAGTCGTTCGGCGCTCGTCAACCTCGAGCGGGTGCAGGAGATCCAGCCGCTGTTCAACAACGAGCACGTCATCATCCTCACGGACGGAACGAAGATCCCGCTGACGCGCAGCGTGCGGGAGCTGCAGGAGAAGCTGAAGGTTCTCTGAGCGGCAGGGCGCCCGATCCGGGTGCGGGAAGTCGCCGGCCGGACCCGGTGGCCCGTTCACGCCTCGGCGGCCTGGCGTTCGGCGGCGCGATCGAGAGGGGCGCCAATGCGGAGAAAGGCGCACCGGGTGTGGGCGCATCGGGGGCACCGGGTATTCGGCCGGGGTTGGGGAGTGGAGAAAAAAGCGGCCCGGGCATGACGCCCGGACCGCGGCAAGAGGAGCGGGGGGACGGTCAGAGGTGGAACACCTTGCCGCCGGCGAGGACTTCCTGGCGCTTCGTATCGAAGGTGACGCGCTCGCCGGTGCGGGCGGCGGCGTTGGCCATGATCGTGGCGATCGAATGGGAGTAGCCGGCCTCGATCGGGGCATTGGTTTCCTCGCGGGAACGGAGGCACTCGAGCCAATTGCGCATGTGCGCGAGCGTCATCCCGTCGACGCCGGTGTTGGCCGAGGCTTCGGCGACGTCGCCCTTCAGTTCATACGGCTCGACGAGGTTCGGTTCCATGCCCATCGGGCGGGCGAACTTTTCGGTGAGACCGCCGTTGGGAGAGACCTTGCGGGTGTTGAGGTTCATCTCGCCGCCGTTGGAGTAGTAGATCTCCTTGATGCCGCCGGCGGAGTTGGTGAAGCGGGAGGAGTAGATGACCTGGAAGCCCTTGCTCATGTCGTCGAGCGGGCCGTAGTCGAAGACGGCGGTGAGCGTATCGAAGTTTTTGCGACCGTCGCGCCACAGGTAGATGCCGCCGTTGGCGCTGACACTGCGCGGGTGCGGCAGGCCGGTGAACCAGTGCACGGTATCGATCTGGTGGCACATCCACTGGCCGGGGATGCCGGACGAGTAGGGCCAGAAGAGGCGGTATTCGAGATACTTGCGCGGATCCCAGGCCGTCTTGGGCCGGTTCATCTGGTAGCGGGTCCAGTCGGTGTCGCTCTCGCGGATGGAGGCGACGAGCTCGGGACGCCGCCAGCGGCCGGGCTGGTTGACGTTCCAGGTCATCTCCACGCAGACGATGTCGCCGAAGGCGCCGGACTGCAGGTAGCGATGGGCGGCGTGGTAGGCAGTGCCGCTGCGGCGCTGGGAACCGATCTGGATGCTGCGGTCGGAGGCCCTGGCGACCTTCAGCGCGTAGCGGGCGTCGGCCATCGTTTCGGCGAAGGGCTTTTCGCAATACACATCGCAGCCCGCCTGAACGGCCTCGGCGAGGTGGAGGGCGTGCTGGAAGTCGGCGGTGGAGATGATGACGGCGTCCGGCCGGCCCTTTTCGTAGAGTTCCTCATTGTTGCGGTAGGTGGGGACAGCGGAGCCGAACTGTTCCTGGAACCAGCCGGCGGCTTCGTCGCGGCGGCGATTCCAGATGTCGGATACGCCGATAAACTCGACGTTGTGCTCGCGGGCGAGGGCGCGCACGGCGGGGCCGAGACTGTTGCGGAAACGGTCGGAGAAGCCGACGACGCCGATGCGGATGCGGTCGTTGGCTCCGGGGATGCGGCCCGCGGCCCGGGCGCTGGTGGGGATGGCGCCGGCGGCGGCGACGCCGAGGGCGGCGAGGGAGGTGTTTTTGATGAAGGTTCGACGATGCATGGTATCAGGGGTTGTCGATGCTGGTTGTGGATTGTGGTCGGCGCGGCCTATTTCAGGCGGCGCACCTTGATGCTGCGAAAGTGGACTTCGTTGCCGTGGTCCTGCAGGAGGATGTGGCCGCTCTCCGCGAGCCCGAAGTTTTCCAGCTTCGCGTATTTGCTGCGGGCGACCATGGCGAGGAAGGCGGGGGAGCCGCGGACGTATTCGACGACCTTCCGGCCGTTGAGCCAATGCTCGACGCGGTTGTCCGGATGCACGACGATGCGGGCGTGGTTCCACGCCCCGATCTCGGGGACGATGCCCTTGCCGCGGGTGTTTTTGTAGGAGGGGATGAGATCGTAGAGTGAGGCGAGGGTGCGGTTGCCGGCGGCGCCCTTCTTCGCGTCGGGGTGGCGCTCGTCGTCAAGAAGCTGGTACTCGAGGCCATAGGCGGAGCCGCCGCCCGGATTGATGGCCTCGGTGACGAAGTATTTGATGCCGCTGTTGGCGCCGGGGGTGAGTTTGAATTCGAGCTGAAACTCGAAGGCGGAGAATTCGTCGAGCGTGACGATATCGCCGCCGTTTTTCGCTTCGCCGCCGCCGGATTCGACGACGATCAGCTCGCCGTTTTCGATTTTCCAGCCGAACTCGGGGAAGGCGTCCTTGTGCGCGCCGCGCCAGCCGTCGGTGGTGCGGCCGTCCCAGAGCAGCTCCCAGCCCTGGGCTTTCTCGGCGGCGGCGAGGTGGTTGGGGATGAGATCGCGGATGAAAATGTCATCGAGGGGAGCGGGCGTGAGGTCCTCGGTCTGGATGCGGATGTTGCGCCAGTGGATGCGGCGGCCCTCGCCCCCGTCGCCGACGGCGTGGACTTGCAGGGCGATGAGACCGCGCGGCGTCATGTCGTCGATGACGTGGGCGACGGGGATGCCGTTGACCCAGGTGCGCAGGGAGTTGCCGATGGCCTCGATGCGGATGAGGTTCCAGCGACCGTATTGGTAGGCGGTGCGGGCGGAGGGGTTGAGCGAGACGGGATAGAGCCAGCCGCGGCGGGCTTCGTCGTAGATGCCGCCGGTCCAGCCGCGTTCGGAGGGGTCGATCTCGCACTGGTAGCCATGGACGCGGCCGTCCATGATGGACGGGTCGCTGATGCTGCGGAATTGCACGCCGCTGTTGGTCGGTCCGACCGACTGCATGACTTCGAATTCGAGGATGAAGTCGCCGAATTCCTCCTCGTAGGCGAGGAAGCTGTTGGGCGAGCCGAGGCGGGTGGTGCCGACGATGGCGCCGTCGACGACGGTGTAGGGCGCGGTGCCGTTGACCTGCTTCCAGCCGGAGAGGTCTTTGCCGTTGAAGAGCGACCGCCATTCACCGGCGAAGGCACTGCCGGCAAGGGCGAGGACGGCGACCGCGGCAGCGGCTGCGCGTGTTTTCCATCGGGTGGAAACGGGGTGGGCGTGTCTCATATCCATGTCTTGCAGGGTTGGGTAAGGGCAGTTCCAACACGAGTTGGATTGGCATCGAGGGGAACCTGGCCGTCAGTCAAAATGGCTCCGATCGGACACTCAACCTCGCTTTGCGGGATCAATGGGTAATTATTTGTTTGTTTGCGTTTGGAGGGGGGCGGGGCGGTGTCGAGGGCCTTGCCTGAGAAGGTCGGCGGCAAAGGGGAATCCTCTCGCGCCATCCGGGCGCCGGGGTTTTCTGGGCGGGCGAGAACGCGATGGCTGAAGCAAGTGAGAAGCGGGTCTGTCTGGTGACCGGGGCGTCTTCGGGGATCGGCGCGGCGGTCGTGCTGCGGCTGCATGCGGCTGGCTGGCATGTGGCCTTCACGGGCCGGCGGGAGGAACGGCTGGCCGCGTTGGCGCAAGCGCTCGACCCGACCGGTGAGAGGGTGCTGCCTCTGCCGGGCGATGTCAGGAACGAGTCCGACCGGGAGCGGTGGGTGGAGGCGACGCTCGCGAAATGGGGGCGGATCGATGTGCTGGTCAACAACGCCGGTTACGCGCAGCGGGGGCCGGTTGAAGCGGTTCCGCTCGAGCGCATGCGGCGCAATTTCGAGACGAACGTTTTTGCCGCGGTCGGGCTCGCGCAGCTCGTCATCCCCCGGATGCGGCGGCAGAAGGGCGGGCGGATCATCAATATCGGATCGGTGGCGGGCCGGATCGCGCGGCCGTATTCGGCCATTTATGACGCCACCAAGCATGCGCTCAACGCCTTCAGCGACGGCCTGAGAGGAGAGCTGGCGGCGGACGACATCGATGTGGTGGTCATCGAGCCCGGCTATATCATGACGGAGTTTCTCGAGGCTTCGCAGGCGGCTTCGGGCGAGCTGGCGACAACCGATGCGGGCTGGGCGCGATTGCAGGAAAAGTATGAGCGGGCGAAGCGCTTCGGCGGTGCGCCCGATGATATCGCCCGTCTCGTGGAGCGTGCGGCGACCGTCCCGCGTCCGCGCAGTCGCTATGCCGGGCCCGGGCACGCGAAGGTGTTGCTGTTTCTGCGCTGGTTGCTGCCGGACCGCGCTTTCGATTGGCTGCTCGGCGTGCGGCGGAGGCGGTGACGGGGAACCGGCGGCGCGAGCGGGCGGCGCCGGGGAGACGTGAAACAGGTTTGCGTGTGTGGTTTGCGGCGGGTTGGCTGTTGTGAATCGAAACGGCGTGTTCCCGCCGGAGACCGCGTGTGTCGATCGCGCCGCCAGTCATCCATCCCCATCATTGATCATGAACTCTCCCGGCAGCTTCCTTCGGGCCTTCACATGGATGGCCGCGTGGAGCCTCTCGGCCGCCGCCGCGGTGGCGGCCACTCCATCGGATCTGGGCTTCGACCCGCAGCGGCTCGGGCGTCTCGACGCCGCCATCGAGCAGGAGATCGCCAGCGGCAGGCTGGCAGGGGCGGTGATGCTCGTGCGGCGACATGGTGAGGCTGTGGTCGACAAGACCTATGGCATGCAGGACATCGAGCATGGCGTGCCGATGCGCCGCGATGCGATCTTCCGGATCGCTTCGATGAGCAAGGCGGTGGTGACGGTGGCGGCGTTGACGCTCTACGAGGAGGGACGCTTCAAGCTCAACGATCCGGTTGCGAAGTTTATTCCGGAATTCGCCGACAGCGTCGTGGCGGTGCCGGCGCCGGAGGGGGCGGCGGACGGAGCGAAGTTCACCACCGAACCGGCGCACCGTCCCATGACGATACGCGACCTCATGTGCCACACCTCGGGTCTCGACTACGGCTATGGGCCGGCGGCCGAGCTCTATGCCGAGGCCAATGCGCAGGGGTGGTATCTCGCCGGACACGACGAGACCATCGGCGAGTTTGTGCGGCGGTTGGCCGGTCTCCCGCTGGCGGCGCAGCCCGGGGAGAAGTGGGTCTACGGTTACAGCAGCGACGTGCTCGGGTATCTCGTGGAGGTCGTCTCGGGGAAACCGCTGGATGTGTTTCTCCGCGAGCGGATCACCGGGCCGTTGAAGATGGTGGATACATGTTTCTTCCTGCCGCCGGAGAAGGCGGACCGCCTCGCGCCGGTCTATGGCCTGGAGGACGGCAGGCTCGAGGTCAGGGAAACGGCCGAAACCACGGACTACATTCACGGTCCCCGGAAGTGTTTCAGCGGCGGCGCCGGCCTGCTCTCGACCACGGAGGACTATGCGCGGTTTCTGCAGATGCTGCTCAACGGCGGCGTGTTGGACGGGGTGCGTATCCTCAGTCCGATGACGGTTGCGCTGATGCATGAGAACCATGTGGGGGATCTCTATCTCTGGAACACGGATGGTTTCGGGCTCGGGTTCTGGGTGAACGCACACCCCGGGCACTATGGAGAGCTCATCGGCCGCGGCGCCTACGGCTGGGGCAGCGCCTATTTCCCGCAATACCTCGTCGACCCGGAGCGCGATATGATCGTGTTGTTCATGACGCAGCTCCTTCCCGCCGGCGGCAGCGACCTGAACGAGCGGATCAAGTTCCTCACCTACCAGGCGCTGGTGGAGTGACCGTCGGGACGCTGGGGGGCGCGGCTCGAGGCGGGAGTATGGCTGGGGCCACCGAAGCGGATGGGGTGGTCCGGTCTGTCAGCGGCGGCGAGCGCTTTTGCATTGGGACTGGACGGCGCCGGGGAAACATGCGAAGCCGATCGGCACCTTTCGGGCCCTTAGCTCAACGGTTAGAGCAGGGGACTCATAATCCCTTGGTTCGGGGTTCGAATCCCCGAGGGCCCACCAGCTGAGCGCAGCGAAGTGGTGGGGACGCGGGGATGAGAACCCCGCGGGGTTTGACGGAGCGGAGGCACGGAAGTGCCGGA
>RFJS01000020.1 GCA_003694825.1 Verrucomicrobiota bacterium
ACTGCGTACCGTCCTCGCGACGAAGCTCGTCGGAGGTATAGCGCCCGGTGTAGAAGAGCGATCCCGGCTCGGTCGTGAGCATCTCGAGGCGGCGGCCGGGGCTCGGCTCCGTGATCTCCGCGACCTTTTCGAGCGCGCCCAGGGGCTTGTTGAACACGTAGTAGTGCTCGAAGCCCATGGGCAGGTCGCGAAAGGCATCGCCGAGACGGCGCGGCGCATTGAAGTCCGCCGCCGTCCCCGCGACCGCAGCCTCCTCACCAACCGGGACGTTGGTCTCATCGGGCACAAGGTAGCGATCGCTGCGGATCTGGACGACGTGATCGAGAACCTTGTCGCTAAAACTGTTCAGGTTGAAGTAGGTGTGATTGGTGAGGGTGATCGGCGTGGCCTTGTCCGTTTCCGCCCGGTAGCGGATGCGCAGTTCGTTGGCATTGGTGAGGCGATATTCCACGGCGATCCGCACCGTGCCGGGATAGCCCTCCTCGCCGTCCTCACTGAGGAGGCTGAGCGCGAGCACGGCATCGCCGGCATCCTCGACGAGGCGGGCGTCCCAAACCCGCTTGTCATATCCGCGAATGCCGCCGTGCAGATGGTTGGGACCGTCGTTGGTGGCGAGCTGATAGTTCGTGCCATCGATGGTGAAACGGCCGTCCTTGATGCGGCCGGCATACCGGCCGACGAGGCAGCCGAAGTAGGGAGAGTTGGCCTTGTAGGCCTCCGAGAAATAGCCTTCGAGCGAATCGAAGCCGCAGGCGATGCTGGAGCGGGCGCCCGTCTTGTCAGGGATGATGATGTCGGTGACGATGCCGCCGTAGTTCGTGATCTTGACGGTCATGCCATTGTCGTTCTCGAGCGTGAACAGCTCGACCTCACGCCCGTCGACGGTGCCAAAGGTGGATTTCTCTGTCTTCATGATTGGGATACGGGGTTGATGGATCCGGAGGCGGCCGTTGCTTCAGGGGCCGAATCGGCTGCCAGCTTGTTGCCGTAGGAGATGACGAGGATGCCCAGGACCATGCAGGCCAGGCCGATGTGCAGGGAGCACCGGGCACCGGCGGAGGCGTTTTTCCACTCGCCCACGACGATGCCGCTGACAATCGCGGTCACCACGCACGATGTATTGAAAATCGCATAGCCAACCGTGTTGCCGACGGCGCCGAGCCGAAACGCGGCGTAGGCGAACACCGCCGAGGCCGCGTAGTGGAAGAAGGCCATGATGAGAATGAGCAGGAAGTTTCTCCCGAAGGCCGGCGTGCGAAAGGCGCCCCACGCCTTTTTCGCCGAAAGCTGCCAGGCGAAGTAGCCGGCCATGATCACGCCGCCGCTGAGAAAGATCGGGAACATGACGGCAAGGGCCGTCACCCACTCCGGATTGCCCTGCGCGAGGCTGGCCACATGCAATGCCGGCCGGCCGACCGCGTTGGCGAAACTGAACCCTGTCGCCAGCAGTCCGCCGATCACCGCGATGGTGATGCCCGCGGCCATGGACTTGCGGCCCGGTTCCTTTCTCGCCCCTTTCGAGGCCTCGTCGCGCTCACGCATCATGCCGGCCCGGCCGTTGGCGACGATGCCGAGCAGGACGAAGAACAGGCCGATGGAGATGGCGACCAGCGCGTTGGTCGGCGGAAGACCGTCCACGAAAAACGGCAGCAACGACCCCACGAGAATCACCGTGCCGATGAAGATCGAGAACCCCAGTGACATGCCGATGTGGTGAATCGCCTTTCCCCACATCATCACGCCGATGCCCCAGAGCACGCTCGTCACCACCATCTTCGGGAGCACGGCCCGCACGTCCGGATCGCCATAGACGGCCCCGACACCTTTCATGATGGCGAGGGTCGCCACGATCGGCACGAGAAACATGGTGAGCATGAAAAACAGCCCCCAGGTATTCTCTTCGCGAAAGTCGCGCGTGAACTTGTTGGGAAGGGCGTAAAGCCCGAGCATGAGGCCGGCCACGATGGCCCAGATGATTCCGATGATCATAGCGTGTCGTTGCGGGTTTCGGGGTTTTCAGATGCGCTCTCCACGTAGAGATAGTAGGCGCCACGGGTGGTGCCGTCGGCGGACTCGATCCCGCTCCACACCCGGAACCTGCCGGCCGGAAGCTCCAGCACGAACCGGATGCCGGTTTGCTTCGGGTCCACCGGTCGCTCGAGGCGGGTGTCCCCCACTTTCA
>RFJS01000181.1 GCA_003694825.1 Verrucomicrobiota bacterium
AGTCCGCCGCTGAAGGCGAGCCAGAGGGCGGCCCGCACATAGCGCCGGTCCATGTGAAAGGCCCGCCAGCGGCTGCCCGAGAGCCCGTGCCACTCCGAATCGTAGCACGGCTTGCCCGGAGCGAGCGAGCGGATGAAATCGAGCATGATGGCCTGGGCCCGCCACTCGAGGCAGTAGCGCCCGCGCCAGCTCTGGTCGAAACGCACGTCCCACTCGGCATCCGCCGGCGTCATCTGGCTGTCGGTGCCCGGCATGTCGACGAGACGCACAATCGATTCGAAGTCGAGCCCCTCGTCGCGGTATTCAAAATGCACCGACCGCTCTCCCATGAGCTTCACATGCGTCTTGCCATCGGGGTCGACGGCGTGGATGCGCTCGTGCAGCCAGGCGAACCACTCGTTGACGCGGTCCATGTTGAACCGGCACCAGTCATACCAGCGGGCTCCCCCCTGCAGGGAGAGGGGCATGGGCAGCGGCATCGTGGCCTCGCCGAAATCCCCCCATGCCGTGCCGTAGAGTTGATTGACCGCGTCGATCGAGCCGTATTTCGCCTGCAGCCACGCCCTGAATTTCGTCATCGTCCATCCCGACACGCCATTTTCGGCCTGCACACCGCCCTCGCGCATGGGGAAGGCGGGCTCATTCGCCATCATGTGCACCCGAGGCTTGTCGCCGCACGCCGCGACGGCCGGCGCCATCTGCTCGGCAAAGAGCGTCTCGAGCCATTCGCGCACGAGAGGGTGATCGATGTCGTAGTCGGTAAAGAGGCGTCCGCCGGCGGCGAAGACCTTGGGATGGGCGAGCCGCTGCCAGGCGCCCTCCCCGACGACATGCCCGAGGAAGAACTGGATCGGCGCACGGCGCGCGTCCGCCTGCCGGCGAATCAGGTCGACGAGCGCGTCATGCCGCCAGGAGCGGACATGTCCGTCCGGCCCGAGGTCGGTCACGGCCAGATACCCCTCCCCGCTGCGCCCGTAGGCCTGCATGAGATCCTCCTCGAAAGGATGCCAGAAGAAGTAGCTGGGAAACACGACGCGGCCGCGCAACCGGTAGTAGGCCCCGACGAGCCGGATGTCGTCCGCGGAAAAGTCCGGCGGACGCACGAGGCGCAGGCTGCCCTGCAACTGCCGCTCCAGCTCCGCCATCGCCGTGTCCGCGACCTCGATACAATCGGCGAGTTCATCGAACGGGAGCCGCACCGGTCCCACGGGATCGTGGCGGCTGAAGTATTTCGCGTCATACATCGCCTGGACCTCGGCCGGGTGCGCCCGGTCCCAGGGCGCGAATTTCCCGCGAAACAGATCGATGGTCACGAGGGAGACGCGGGCGTATTCCGTGGGAATTCCCTGGGCCTCGGCTCGCGCAATCATCTCCGCCAGCGCTTCGCGGGCGCTGTCCACCTCTCCGAGCATACGCTGCCAGGTGGCCTCATCGACCGGCCCCTGGTAGACGCCGGCGAACGCCGTGCCAGCCCGGGCGAGCCACAGGCAGGCGGCCGCCACACCCCATCTCATGATCGTTCGGCAGTGTTTTCTGATCATCGTCGATTCTCCCCTTTCTCCGGGGTCGCCCGCCGGTCGGGCATCATCTTCTCCGGCCCGTGCGCCGGCGGGCACCGCGTCACAAACGATCCGCCGCGATGCCATGCGCCCGGCGGGGGCGTCCGCCTTTGCGCCCGGCGAAGGCATCCCCTGATAAGCGAAGGAGGGACACCCCGGCGCGCGGCCGAAATGCCCCTCCTCGTGTTTACACGGTGTTAACCCCGAAACCCTGTCATGTTTCTCAGAACGAGAACGTGTTCGTCAGCAGCGCGGTGCAGGGCGGATCCCAGCGCACCATGGCCGGAGTGCCATCGAAGTTCGCGCGGATCGGGCTGAGATTGTCACTGCTGAGGTTGTTGATGTTCTTCAGGTAGAGCCGGCAGTTCCAGGTGACGCGATCGCCGAGGATACGGCGCTGGTAGCCGACGTTCACATCCACATTCCACTGGGCCTCGCCGTTCCACGGATTGTCCACGTCGGGCACCTTGACGCTCACGCCGGGCGACACCTCATAGTCCATCAGCGGATAGCCGATCGCGCCCTCGCTCATGTAGCGCACCGCGCCACCGACCGAGAAGCCCTTGAGGCGGCCTTCGCGGAAGCTGTAGTTGGTCACCAGATTCGCATACCAGTTGCGGACCTCGTTGGTGGAAGAGCCTTCCTGGAGCTTCTTCTGGTAGTAGGTGAGGACGTGCTTGCCGAGCCAGCGGCTCACCGGGAAGTTCGTCGAGTTCGTGTCGGCGGCTTCCCAGAGGACGTAGTCCTTGATCTTGTTGTAGTGGTCGAAGAACCGCTGCATGACAAACGAGGTCAGCGGGCCGATATTGCTGGAGACCGACTCCATGTGGGTGGCGTTGAAGGCGATGCGCCAGTTGGGAGTGGCATTCCAGGTGAGGTTCAGCTCAAAGCCGTCCGAGACCCTGTCCTCGGTGTCCTCCAATCCCGGGAACCACACCTGGCGTTTCTGGGTGCCGTTGGCGTTCCACTCGAGGAAGCCGAGTTCCTCCTTGGCCGGAATCCAGCCGTCGTCGATGGCCCACTGGGTCGCCTCGAGCACATCGTAGATGCGGCTGACGTCCCAGCGCGGATCGCCGGCCCGCGGGTGGGGATTGCCGTCCTTGTCGACGTCGATGACGCCATTTCGATCCGGATCATAAATGTCGAGATCCTGAACCGCCCAGCCGCGAGCCCGGATCGCCCAGAACACGAGCTGATTGAGCGTGCTGCCGAGTCCGGCACTGCCATTGAGGATGGTGGAGCGGAACCAGTTGAACCGGGCAATGAGTTTATTGTCATTGAGGTTCACGGTGAAGCCGATGTCCCGGCCCTCACCGATCGGCGATGGCAGCGTCTCGAAGCTCCAGTTCTCGCCCGGGATGAACGTGTTGCGGCTGGCATCCGGGATGAAGTTTTTCGAGAAGTTGTAGTGCAGCGAAAGGCCGAGCCAGCGCGGCATTCTGGCGATGCCGAGGTTGCGCGGAAGGTGCAGGACACCGCCGTAGCCCCAGGAGCCCGTGCCGGTCGGCCCCTTGTCGATCTCCGAGTAGAGGCCGTCCTCCGGCTTGAAATACTGCGGATCGATGGCGTAGCTGCGGTCACCGAGATACTCCGGCCCGAGAATGCCCGCCTCGGCGAGGTCATGCTTTTCCGGGGGCACGGAGTTGAGCCAGTTCTTCACCCTGTCCTCGCGGTAGCCAAAGTTGCCGATGAGGTGCTCGTTGAAGAACATCGACTGCAGATTGATGGCCCACGAGCGCACTTCCGTGCGGCGCGTGCTGTTGTCGATGGGCTCCCAGCGGCCCTCGACGGTGCCGCGATCCCAGAATTCGCGCCGATCGCCGACGTAGGCGTCGGGCTCGTTGACGAAATCATTGGTGTGGCCGACGCCCCAGTGGTTGTTCACCGGATCCGGATTATCCGTATGATACCACCTCGACCCCTCGGCATCCGGACCGAGATTCCAGAAGATCGTCGGCGCGGAGGGATTGTCCGCCAGCAGGTCCGCCGACGACGGCTGAATAATGATATCGCTGATCTTGATCGGCGTCGCCGGATTGAAGGGATCGTTGATATAGCTCTGAATCGGCGGACCCATGTAGACCATCTTCGTCAGGCGCCGATACCCGGAGCTGGGACGGTCCGCCTCGGAATTGCCGACCTGCCAGGGCAGATTGAAATCGTCGGAAAACGACTGATGACGGGTGTTGGCCGTGCGCCGCGACTCGGTGAAGTTGTCCGCGAGGAAGGTCAGCGTGTGCTTGCCGAGCCACTTGAGGAAGCTGTCGGCGTGCTTCTCTTCGAAGTCGTATTTGGCAAATGCCGTCAGGCGCACGGTATCACGCTCTTCGAACGAAGTGGAGCGATCCGGTTCGGTCAGATAGACCGGGCGGCCGAAATTCGGATTCGGCATGGCCATGGAAACGACTTCACCATTTTCATCGCGAAGGAAGTCGCCGTTCTCATCGAGCATGGGCAGCGGAATGGTCTTGTTGATATCGATGAGAAACTCGCCCTTCCACCCGTTGAAGTTCGTGAGCGCGTCATTGTCCAGATTCTCGTGGTCGATACCGACCTCGAAGCCCGCGTTGCCGTCGAAGAGAAGCTGCTCGAAGGTCGCATTCCACGTGGTGAAATCATGCGAGTAGAAGTCGCTGTTTCCGCCGAAGTTGTATTTCGAGAAATCGAAAATATCGAGCGAGGTGAAGCCCTGCGCCGGGCCGATGCCGTTGAGCTCCTTCCGGTAGCGATTATTCCGCCAGAAGAGCATGGTAGCGTTGCCGTCGGTCTTGCCGCCCGGGGTGCCGTCCGCGAGCACGGCCGGATCCCAGTAGGGGTCGCCCGGCTGGTCCCCATTCTTTTCATACTTGTTCTGGGCGATATACGGCTGAAAACCGAACGATGGCTGGGATCCGTTGGTGCCATCATAAACGAGGGCGTAGCCCCACGCGTCGCCGTGGTTGAGCAGGAGGTTGCCGCCACGGGCATGGCCGTCCGGGCCGTTGCGGTAGACGAATTTCGCCTGATCCTCCGGCGACATCTGCAGCCATTCCTGGTAATCCGGCCCCTCTTCATGGCCAAAGTGCTGCATATTGTAGAAGAAGTCGACCGGCGTCCGCTGCTCGATGAACGTATCGAAAGCCTGGGCCGGCAGCAGCGTATCCGGGGCATTGCCGTAGATCTGTCCGCGCTCGATGTGGGCGCGAATGGTCGAGTTGCGGAATGGCTTGAAGGTCACCGCGCCGTAGAGGCGGTCATCATCCTTGTAGGCCGGGCGCTGGCGGTAGCTGGTGCGGTCGTGTAGACCCGCGAAGCGCACCGCGAGGACATCGTCGATGATCTCCTTGTTGAAGTTGAAGGACCCGCGATAGCTCGGGCGGCTGCCGCCGGTGCCGACCTGGACCTCCACGGTGTTGCTGTCCTTCATCGTCGCCTGCTCGTAGTTCGAGTTGATCAGGCCGGCCGGCGAACCGAGGCCGAAGAGGAAGGAGTTCGCGCCGCGATTGATATCCACCCGGTTCGTATTGTAACGATCCATCGGGATATTGGTCTTATAGAAGTTGCGCACGTAGTCGGGCCGGCCGATGCCGCGCAGGCGGGTGTTTTGATGGGGAGCGCGCCGCGCCGCAGACGTGTCGGCCACACCGAACTGTCCGCTCTCGCTGGCGCCCACGATATTACCCTGGGCGCCGCCGACTTCACCGCCGGTGGTGTATTGCAGGAAGTCCTGGACTGTATTCGCGCCGACATCGTCGAGAAACTCCTCGGTGACGACTTCGATGGAAACGCCGGTGTTTTTGATATCGGTAGCGATGCGCCCGCCGGCGAGTGTCTGGGAGGCATAGTAGCCCTGGTCTTCCGAGGCATCCACGACAAACGGGGAGAGTTCGATGAGGTCTCCGTTGTCATCCGTCTCGGTTTCCTGACCATGGGCGAGGGGGTAGATCGCCAGCCAGCCCAACGACGCGGCGGCGATGCAGGTCTTCGCTTGGTTTCGTATTTTCATATCAATTATCGGGGGTTGTTTAGTCGGAGTTTGAGAATCGAGCGGACAGCGTTGAAGCGCTCGCGCACCGGCGTCCACCGCCAGGGGACAGGCACCTCAGCGCACGTCGGGGTCAGTGGTTTTGATCGAGCCGCGTCGAGGCAGTCTCGTGCAGCGCCCGGCGGGCCCTGCGTTGATCGGATGGGAGGATTTTCATATTTTCGGGGAGGGTCATGGTGAAGAAGGGTCACCGCTGGTCTTTGCCGTGAGCAAAAGTCTCGGCGTAGTGCGGCATGGCATCGGCCCGCCACTGCTCACCCTCTTCGAGGGTATGAAACCACAGGGGCTGGGGCAGGTTCTCCGCCCACGCGCCCTCGGCCTTGACCAGCGAGTCGAGAACATCCGGATACATATCGGACAGGTCGAGCGTTTCGCCGCTCTCGAGGCGCATGTCATAAAGGCGCCATGGGCCCCGGCCGACGCGAACGGCCTTCCACCGTCCCTGCCGGACACCGGCGTCGTGATACCCCTTGCGGTGGCGAAGCACGAAGAGCGGACGCGCCGGTGCGGGGCTGCGCCCCTGCGCCACCACCGGCCACAGGTTGACACCGTCGAGATCCTTCCCCTCGGGGATCGCCGCGCCAGCCAGCGCCGCGAACGTCGGATAGAAATCGAGGGCGGAGACGGGATCATCGCACCGCGCCCCGGCCGGGATCTCCCTGGGCCAGTGAAAGAACATCGGGACGCGCCAGCCGCCTTCGTGCGTGCTGCCTTTGCCGTCACGCAGCGGACCGTTGTTGGCTCCCAGGGTCAGCTTGCCGCCATTGTCACTGAAGAAGACGATCAGCGTGTTCTCGAGCTGCCCGGTCTCTTCGAGCGCGTCGACGATCCGTCCCACGCCGCGATCGACGGCATGCACCATGGCGGCGTAGATGCGGCGCTTCTCATCCGGAATGTGAGCGTAGAGCGCGAGATCCGCGTCGGTGGCCTGGAGCGGCGCATGGGGCGCGTTGTAGGCGAGGTAGAGGAAGAAAGGCGCATCCCGCCCGGCGGCGTCGGTGTCAAACCGGACGGCTTCACGCGAGAACGCGTCGGTCAGATACTCCGTCTCATCCACGGGCCGCCCGTTGTGCTCGAGCGGGACAAGGTATTCATCGATTTCCTCGACGCCGGCCGCCTTCCGCTTCGCGTATTCACGTTTGTATTCCTCCGGGAAATAGAGGTGCCCGCCACCGAGAAACCCGAAGAACTCGTCAAAGCCGCGATTGTTCGGATGAAACGGCGCCCGGATGCCCATGTGCCATTTGCCGATGGCGCCGGTATGATAGCCCGCGCGCTGCAAGACCGTCGCGATCGTCGTCTCGGCAACCGGAAGCCCCTTGCTCTCTTCGCCTCCACCCCACTGCCCCGTTATCGGCAGGTTGAAGGGGCCGCCGAATTCATGCGGATACCGGCCGGTGATAAAGCCCATCCGGCTCGGGCCACAGAAGGGATGCACCACGTAGGCGGAGGTGAAAACCATGCCATCGCGGGCGAGGCGATCGATGGACGGCGTCCGGATGTCCGGCGATCCGTTGAACCCGACATCCGCATACCCGAGATCGTCACAGAGGATCACGAGGATATTCGGGCGCGGCGCGCCGACGTTCGTCCCGCCCTGGCGTTCGGCCGCCGGCGCCGGAAGAGCGACCGCCAGCAGCGATACGGCCAGGCCGGTCGCGCGGAACCATCCGCCCAGCCCGAAATGCGCCCGGTCACGCCTGTATTTTCGTTCCAACTTCATTCGTGTAACAACCTTTGCTTCCACCACTCTCACTTCCGGCCGATCGGCCAGTAGGCGTCCATGCGGTCGATGTCATATTTCTCGAACTGCGTCTTGAGCATCCAACGCGGTCGCTCGAGCTGCATCTCCCATTGATACAGCTTGTAAAAGAGTTCCTTCACCAGGTCCGGATGCGCGCCGGCCAGGTCATGCAGCTCCGATGGATCCTGCTCGATATCGAACAGCATCGCCGGACGGTCGGGGAAACGGATCAGTTTCCACTGGCCGCTGCGAACGGCGGCGCGAACCCCCTTTTTCCAGAAAAGGATATCGTGCGGCGCATCGTCGCGCTTTCCCTGCAGATAAGGGAGCAGGTTCACTCCGTCCAGCGGGAGCGCCTCGATTTCGTCTGCGCCGGCCCCGGCGGCAGCGAGAAAGGTGGGAAGGAGGTCCAGCGTGATCACCGGCTTGTCGTAGACGACGCCCGCCGGCAGCTGCGCGGGCCAGCGCACGAGGTAGGGCACGCGGATGCCACCCTCGAGGTGGTTGGACTTCGTGCCGCTCAACGGACTGTTGTCGGAGGCGTTCTTGTCCGACGGCCCGCCGTTGTCGTTGGTGAAGACAACGAGTGTATTCTCTTCGAGGCCAAGCCGCTCCAGCGTATCGAGAACACGGCCACAGGCGCGGTCGAGCGCGAGTGTCATGGCCGCCAGTTCACGACGCTTGCCGGTGAGTTCGGGAAATTGCTCGAGATCCTCCGGCGTCGCCTGCATCGGCGTATGCACGGCGTTGAATGCGAGGTAGACAAAAAACGGCCGGTCGGCATGCCGTTCGATGAACCCGCACGCTTCCTCAGCAAGGACGTCTGTCAGATACCCCTCGTGCTCCTCGAATTGCCCGAAACCGCGCTCCATCTTCCGCATCGCATCGGACGGTTCGTTTCGAAACGGGAAGTAGTCGCGATCGCCCCCGCGAAAGCCGTAAAATTCGTCGAAGCCCCGGCGCAGGGGATGAAAGCGATCGGCGCCGCCAAGATGCCACTTGCCGAAGACCGCCGTGCGATAGCCGCGCGCCTTGAGATAGTCGCCCATGGTCTTTTCCTCGACCGGCAGGCCCATCTCCGGACCGTCGGCGGCGGAAACCTCGCTCATGTATCCGGGAACATTGTTTTCATGATACCCGAAACGCTGTTGATAGCGTCCGGTCATCAATCCGGCACGCGACGGTCCGCACACCGAAGCCGAGACGTATCCCTGGGAAAACCGAATGCCTTCCGCCGCCAGCCGGTCGAGATGCGGCGTGCGAAACTCCCGGCTTCCCTGGAAACCAAAATCCGCATACCCGGCATCGTCGGCGAAAAGCAGCACGATATTCGGCGGCCGTTTGGCCGGAGCTGCAATTATCGAGACAGCTGTGACAATAAACAGGGCGGTAAGGGTTGCTCGCAGGGTTTTCACGATTGAGGGGATCCAGTTCGCAGGGGATGTTCTTTCCGTCCACCGGCGGAACGTATCGCTCGAGGTTTCAGGGAAACGATATCCGAATTCACCGACACGGAACATAGGTGATTTTTCAATTAGGTCGGCGGTTATTGCACTGTCCGTGCCGAGCCATCCGCCCCTTCCTGCCGAGTCCCCCCCTGCCCCGGCCTCCCGCGGCGTTTCTTCGCCGCAAATTCCGCCGCCTGGCGCACACATCGGCCGCCTTTTTCCACCGTGCACCGTCGACGAAACGTGTCGCATCGCCCACCCGCTCGCGCCAATGCCGCTCGCGGCCCAGCCCGCCGCCCGCGAAAACCGGCATGCGTGTCAGGCGCTGCCCGCCTTCACTCCGTCCCGGTCTTCTGCCACACCCGCACGTAGTCGACTACAAACTCGACAACCCCGTCGTGCTTCTTCTCCGGAGGACTGTTGCGCTCCAGGTCTTCGAGGCTCTCCGGCAGGCCATTCCACGGAAACGTCTCCAT
Organism: Verrucomicrobiota bacterium; assembly: GCA_003694825.1. GTDB lineage: Bacteria > Verrucomicrobiota > Verrucomicrobiia > Opitutales > Opitutaceae > J108. The sequence goes on from RFJS01000181.1 coordinate 9,252, forward strand.
ATCGAGCCAGAGATTGATCGGCACAGTCGCGACGTATCCGTCGTACTCATCATCGACATCGCGATGCTCGCGCGCCCACGCCCTGACCTCTTCCGCCGTGACCTCGGAGATGAGCATGCCATCGACATAATACTTCACGCCGCCCGCATCCCACTCGACACCATAGACATGAAAGTCATCCGCCATGCGAAAGCCCAGGTCACGGTGCTCCGTGTAGGTCGGCTGGCCTTTGAGCCGCTTCCAATCGCGGATCGACCACCACAACTCCCGGTCGAGATGCTCCTTCCCCGGATCCCGTCCGTCGCCGAAGGACTCGAAAAAGTCGAACTCCATCCCCGGGCCGGTCGCCCAGAACGCGCTGCTCACTTCGGCATCAGCCGACTTGCTGCGGATTTCGATATAACCATACCGAAACGCCTTTCGCGAGATGAGACAGGCCGTCGTGATATTCTCATACGCCAGCGGCTCGCCAAAGACGGGCGTGTGAATCTCCTCGCAGAAAGGAAAGTCCGGCTCCCAGCGCGCTTCGAGGATGAGCCGGCCGTTTTCGATCCGACAGTTTCGCCCGGAAAACTGGGATGGCGCACGACCTTTCCAGACGCGGGCATCGGGCTTGTCCGGGTGACGGTAGACGGGCCGGCCGTTCTCGAACTCGCCGACGACATACCATCGATCCCTGTCGATCTCGGGACCGTCGAATTCGTCGCTGACCACCTCGTTATAGACCCAGCCCCCCGCGTTCTGTGGATCCGAGAGCGGCAGCGGCAGCGCCCCACCCGAGCGGCTCGACAACTCGGCCGGCGTGGCCGCTTCGCCCCACTCCGCGGCGAAGACCGCGCAAGACACGGCCATTCCGAAAAGCACGGCGCGTCCGCTCCGTTTCATTTCGCCTCCGCCGGCTGCACATCCAGCAGCAGCACCCCGCGGGGTGGCAGCTCGAAGGTATCGCCGAGCCGCTGACCGGTCAGCATATCCGTCGCCTGCACGGACCCGCCCACGCGACGACTCACCGTCAAGCGGGCCGGATGACGGCCCAGGTTGAGCACATTGAGAAGAAACCCGCCGTCCGATTGTTCCGCAACCCGCCAGAAGCACCCCTTCTCGCCGGTGCCGTTGTCTTCCTTCAGAACCAGGGCGGGCCAGCGCTTCGAGACCGCGTCGAACGCGGTCCGGGCGAGGGTTTCGAGATCGGCTCCCTCGAGGTCGATCAAGCGTCCCTTTCCGGCCATGAGGCGCGCCTGGCGGGGATGGCCGTATTCATCGAGCGCGAGACTTCCGGCACCGTCGATCAACACCGTTCCACCGTTATCGAGATAGCGCTGCAGCGCGGCAAACTCCTCGTCCGTGACGTATTCAGTTTTGTAAACGACAACCGCGTCCCATGTCCCCGGATCCTGTCGCTCGAGGATGCGTTTCGTGACGAAGCCCAGCGGCATGCCCTCGAAGAAGAGTCGTTCATACAATGCAAACTGCTCCGACATGTGGCGATGCTTGTTGATCGCCGAGGTCTCCGAATAAAACAGGCGAAGCGGACGGCGCTGCCGCCGCAGCGCCATGATCTCTTCGGAGAAGCTGTTCAGGTCATACATCACCTGCGTGACCGCGTTGACGACCTGCGGCTGATGATTCGCCGACGCCGCATAGGAGCCGGCCAGCGCCGGATCGAAAAAGTTCAGCTCGCCCTCCATGCGATCCTCGGGCGATCCGTCCGGATCCCGCGCCCACCACCACGCCAGATTCGCATCCATCCCCAGGACGGTGGCCAGCCAATAGACACAGCGCACATAATCGGCGGGCTGATCCAGCTCGCGCACCCAGGACGCCGACAGGAAGTGATTCTCCGAGTTGAAGTGGATCTTGTCCGGCGCCACCGACTCGAGGAAATCGTAACTCATGCAAAGCTCCTCCCAGAACCATGAATACCGTTCCTCCCATGGCTCCGGGCCTGTCGCGTTGAGATTGCGCACCCATTTGGCTTTGGCGTCGTCGCCGATCATGGACGTCAGCTCCGTGAGCGCCTCCATATCGATGCCGTGATCGCGCTCATTTCCGGTGAACAGGTGGGGCTGCAGCTTGATGCTCGTCGCCGCCTCCGGATTGCCCTCGCGCAATTTGCCCTGGAGCCATCGGAACCACTCGGTGGAACGGTCCATGTTGAAACGCGCCCAGTCATACCACAGCGGGGTGCCGCGCAGCTTTCGAGGCAACGGGAAGGGATAGACAACCTCGTCGAAGTCCGCGAAGGCCGTCCCCCAGTTTTCATTCAACCGATCGATATCGCCGTCATATTTCTCTCGAAGCCACTGCTTGAGCTTTGCGTCCGTATAGGAAGAGATCGAATTCATCTCGAGGTAGCGCTGCGTCCAGCTCTCCTTCGAGAAATACCAATGCGGCTCATTGGACAAAATATACCCGAGCTGCGTCACCTTCCGCCCCCGGGTCAGCTCACCGGCTTTCCGGGCGATCTTACCCCACACCTCCCGCACGAGCGGATTGTCGATATCAAAACCCGTGAAGAGACTGCGGCCCATGGCCGCCTCCGGTTCACGGCGCAACACCCATTCCGGCAGGCCACTGCACCAGAAAAGAAGAAACCCGACATTGGTGTCCGGGATATCGGTGATCTCTCGAAGCAGCGCTTCATCAAACGTGCCGTCCTCCTTGAGAAGGAAGGAATTGATGGCGCGATCGTGGTCGACCGGATACAGATTCTCGCCGCCGTGAAATATCGCACCGAGGTGATCGTTGTAGACATTCTCGTCTGTGAGCGGCCGTCCAACCGATTTGGAAAAGTAATCGTAGAGAAAAATCGGCCGACCGTGGCTGAGCAGCCTGTCCTCGACCACTTCGATATTCCCCCAGTCGACCTTGTTCACCGGCCGGCGCTGGATCTTTCCGTCGATCACGTCCTGAAGGGTGGCGATGGCGGTATCGAGAATCTCAATGACCTTCCGGCGCTCGAAACACGGAAGCAATTCGGCATACTCGCGTTTCCGGCTCCGGAAGGGCTCGTGATAGACTCCGAAGAGGTATTCATTGGCCGGCTTGTTGGCCTCGTCCCAGTCGGCAAACTTCAGAAACTGCCGGGCAAACCAGAGCGCCGACTCCTCGCGAGCGACATCGATCGACTGCCGGCGAGCCTGCGCCATCAACGCCTCGAGGCGCGTGAT
>RFJS01000182.1 GCA_003694825.1 Verrucomicrobiota bacterium
TCGCCGGGGGACGAGCGCGGCTACCGCTACAACGATCCCGCCTTCGGCATCCAGTGGCCCGGCGAGGTCCGCGTCATTTCCGAAAAGGACCGGTCCTGGCCGGATTTCCAGCCAGCGCGGGCCTGAGCCCGAAGCGGCGGCAGCGGCGTACCGACAACACCCTTACCTTTTCATTATGATTATCGTCGACACGGCACTTCGAAAGCGCGCGGCCGAGGGCAACCCCGTGCGCGTCGCCATGATTGGTTGCGGCTTCATGGGCCGCGGCATTGTCAACCAGATCGTCAACTCCGTGCCGGGCATGCGCCTGGCCGCGATCTACAACCGCACCCTCGAGCGGGCGCGCAAGGCCCTTCTCGACGCCGGTGCGCCGGAGCCGGTCGTCGCCTCCGATCTGGCGACGATGAACGACGTCATCGCGAAGGGCGGCTGCGCGGTCACCGATGATCCCCACCTGGTGTGCGATGCCGACGGGATCGAGGCGATCGTCGAAGTCACGGGCGCGGTCGAGTTCGGCGCGCACGTGGTCTTGCGGGCGATCGAGCGCGGCAAGCACGTGGTGCTGCTCAACGCGGAACTCGACGGCACGGTCGGCCCGATTCTCAAGACCTACGCCGACAAGGCCGGTGTCGTCCTCTCGGGATCGGACGGCGATCAGCCCGGCGTGCAGATGAATCTCTACCGGTTCGTCACCAGCATCGGACTGACGCCGCTGCTGTGCGGCAACATCAAGGGCCTCCACGACCCCTACCGCAACCCGACCACCCAGAAGGGATTCGCGGAAAAGTGGGGACAGGATCCGCACATGGTGACCAGTTTCGCCGACGGCACGAAGATCTCCTTCGAGCAGGCCATCGTGGCCAACGCCACCGGCATGCGCGTGGCGCGCCGCGGCATGATCGGCATGGAGCAGGACGGGCACGTGGATGAGCTGACCACGAAGTTCGACGTCGATGAGCTGCGCGCCCACGGCGGCATCGTCGACTATGTGGTGAAGAGCAAGCCCAGTCCCGGTGTCTTCATCCTCGCCACCCACGATGATCCGAAGCAGCGCCATTATCTGAACCTCTACAAGCTCGGTCCCGGGCCGCTCTACAGCTTCTACACGCCGTATCACCTGTGCCACTTCGAGGTTCCGCTCTCGCTGGCGCGGGCGGTGCTCTTCCGCGACGCCGTGTTTCAGCCCAGGGCCGGCATCCAGGTGGAGGTCATCACCGCGGCCAAGCGCGACCTGAAGGCGGGAGAGACGATCGACGGGCTCGGCGGCTACATGACCTATGGGCTGGCGGAGAACGGCGATGTCGCCGCGCGCGAGAACCTCCTGCCGATCGGGGTGGCCGAAGGCTGCCGCCTCAAGCGCGATATCCCGAAGGACGCCTGCCTGAGCTACGACGATGTCGAGCTGCCCGAGGGACGCCTGATCGACCGCCTCCGCGAGGAGCAGAAGCGCGTCTTCGGTTGAGATCTCGCGGGCGTCCCGGCGAGGCGGCGGCCGAGCGGGGGCCTTCGCCCGGGAAGCAGGCTAAAAAGAAGCGGCCGGAAAGACCGGCCGCTTCTTTTTTGTAATGGATTGGCGACTTCGCCGGGTCAGGCTCCGGGGGCGGAGCCGTCCGTGTCGCCGTCGCTTTCGGGCTCGGCTGGCGTTTCCGGTGTCGCGGCGTCGGGCGCCGTCCCGGGCTCGTCGGCGGCAGGGGCGGCATCGCCGTTCTCCTCCTCATCCTTGACTTCGACGATGCGGGCGATGGCGAGGAGCTTGTCGTCTTCGCGCAAGTCGATGAGCTTGACGCCCTGGGTATTGCGACCGGCGATACGGACATCGCGCACCGGGCAGCGCACGCTCTGTCCGCGGGTGGTGAGGAGCATGATCTGGTCGTCCTCGGCGACGCTGAGCGCGCCGGCGACGTGGAAGCCCTCGCGCAGCTTGATGGCGATGATGCCGCTGCCGCCGCGCTTCTGCTGGCGGTATTCGTCGAAGGGCGTGCGCTTGCCGATGCCTTCCTCGCTGGCGACGAGGAGGGTGTTGGCGGGATCGACCTTGCAGATGGAGACCACGCCGTCGCTCTCGTGCTTGAGCTTGATGCCGCGCACGCCCTGGGTGGCGCGGCCCTGGTCGCGCAGATCGGTTTCCGGGAAGCGAATCGACATGCCTTCGCGGGTGACGATGACCACCTCGTCGTTGCCGTTGGTCAGGACGCAGTCGACGAGGTCGTCGCCCTCCTGGATGTTGATGCCGATGATGCCGCCCCGGCGGTAGTTGCGGTATTCGGCGAGGTTGGTCTTTTTCACCGTGCCGTTGCGCGTGGCCATGATCAGGTGCTGGTCGTCGGTGAATTCGGTGACGCAGATCATGGCGGCGACCTTCTCCTCGGGCTGCAGGGCGAGGAAGCTGGTGATGGATTTGCCCTTGGCGTCGCGCCGGGCTTCCGGGATCTCGTAGACCTTCTCCACGTAGACGCGACCGTTGTTCATGAAGAACATGATGTAGTCGTGGGTCGTGGCGGTGAAGAGGTGCTCGACGAAGTCCTCGTCGTAGGTGTCGGTGCCGATGATGCCCTTGCCGCCGCGGCGCTGTTCGCGGTATTCGGCGACGGGGGTGCGCTTGATCATGCCGGCATGGGTGACGGTGATGATGCAGCCTTCTCTGGCGATGACGTCCTCCATGCGGAATTCGCCTTCGGCGGGAACGATTTCGGTGCGGCGCGGCTGGGAATACTTCGGTTTGAGCTCGAGCAGCTCGGTCTTGATGAGGTTGAGCAGGAGCGCCTCGCTTTCGAGGATGGCGCGGAGTTCCTCGATGAGGCGGAGCAGCTCGAGGTATTCGGCCTCGATCTTTTCGCGCTCCATGCCGGTGAGCTGGTAGAGGCGCAGGTCGAGGATGGCGTTGGTCTGCCGTTCGGAGAGCGGGTAGCGCTCCATGAGGCGGGTGCGCGCTTCGTCGCGGTTGGCCGAGGCGCGGATGATGCGGACGAAGTCGTCGAGGTTGTCGAGGGCGATCTTGTAGCCCTCGAGGATGTGGGCGCGGTCTTCGGCCTTGCGCAGGCGGAACTGGGTGCGGCGGTAGAGGACGTCGCGGCGGTGCTCGATGTAGCAGTCGAGCAGCTCGCGGATGTTCATCTGCTTGGGCCGCCGGTTGTCGAGGGCGAGGAGGTTGACGCCGAAGGACGTCTCGAAGGCCGTCATCTTGCGCAGCTTGTTGATGACGACGCGGGGGTCTTCGCCGCGCTTGAGCTCGATGACGATGCGGGTGTTTTCGTCGGACTCGTCACGCAGGTCGCTGATTTCGTCGACCCGCTTGTCGGATACGAGCTGGGCGATCTGGGTGACGAGGGAGGCCCGGTTGACGTTGTAGGGGATCTCGGTGATGATGATCTGCTCCTTGCCGTTGGGCAGGTCTTCAGTGTGGGCCTTGCCGCGGACGCGGACGATGCCGCGGCCGGTGCGCAGGTAGCTGTCGATGCCGCTGGTGCCGGCGATGACGCCGCCGGTGGGGAAGTCCGGGCCCTTGATGATGGCGGCGATTTCGTCGATCGAGGTGTCGGGGTTGTCGATGACGGCGCAGATGGCGTCGATGAGCTCGTCGAGATTGTGCGGCGGGATGTTGGTGGCCATGCCCACGGCGATGCCCGTGGAGCCGTTCATGAGGAGGTTGGGCAGGGCGGAGGGGAGGACGGTGGGCTCGGTGGTGCTTTCCTTGTAGTTGGGCGCGAAGTCCACGGTCTCCTCGTCGATGTCGCGGAGGAGTTCCTCGGCGATTTCGGTGAGGCGGGCCTCGGTGTAGCGGTAGGCGGCGGGCGGGTCGCCGTCGACGGAGCCGAAGTTGCCCTGCGGATCGATGAGCGGATAGCGCATGACCCAGTCCTGGGCGAGGCGCACGAGGGTGTCGTAGACGGAGGCGTCGCCGTGGGGGTGGTAGTTTTTGAGAACCTCACCGACGACGCCGGCGCACTTGTCGAAGGCGCGGTTGTGCAGGAGACCCTCGCGCAGCATGGCGTAGAGGATGCGGCGCTGCACGGGCTTGAGACCATCGCGCGCGTCCGGGAGCGCACGCGAGATGATGACCGACATCGAGTAGTCGATGTAGGCCGTCTGCATGATCTCGGTGATGTTGACCGCGGAGATCTTTTCTGAACCTGTGGACATTTAGGAGACGGGAGACGGAAACGGATTGTGGAGGATGGGGGACGGTGGCCGCTGTCGCGAGATCGTGGAGACCGGGCGCGGCGGCGGCGCCGGGGCGCGTTCAGACGTCGAGGTAGGAGACGTTGAGGGCGTTGTCCTCGATGAAGGCGCGGCGCGGTGCGACGTCTTCGCCCATGAGGATGGTGAAGAGTTCGTCGGCCCGGGCGGCGTCGGCGATGTTGACGCGCA
>RFJS01000183.1 GCA_003694825.1 Verrucomicrobiota bacterium
CGCACCATCTACAAATACATCCATCCCGAGGGCGCGAAGAGCTGCCAGCTCGTCATGGGCTTCACCGAGCTGGCCCCGGGCAGCGTCTGGAACACCATGCCCGCCCACACCCACGACCGCCGCACCGAAGTCTACCTCTACTTCGGCATGCCCGAAGAGGCCCGTGTCTTCCACTTCATGGGCGAGCCCGACGAAACCCGCCACCTCGTCGTCGCCAACGAACAGGCCGTGCTCTCCCCCTCCTGGTCGATCCACTCCGGAGCCGGCACCAGCGCCTACTCCTTCTGCTGGGCCATGGGCGGCGAAAACCAGGCCTTCGACGACATGGATTTCCTCAAAATCAGCGACCTGCGCTAACCGTTTCGCCCAAATATGAACATTCTCGACCAGTTCTCCCTCAAAGGAAAAACCGCCCTGGTCACCGGCTGCCGCCGGGGCATCGGCTACGCCATGGCCGAAGGACTCGCCGAGGCCGGCGCCGACATCATCGGCGTCAGCGCCAGCCTCGAAGAAGACTCCGCCATCGGCCGCGCCGTCACCGCCCTCGGCCGCACCTTCACCGGCTACTCCTGCGACTTCGGCGACCGCGAAGCGCTGATGCGCTTCATCGCCACGGTGAAGGAAAAACACGGCACTCCCGACATCCTCATCAACAACGCCGGCACCATCCTGCGCAAGCCCGCCGCCGAGCATCCGGACGACTACTGGGACCGCGTCATCCGCGTCAACCTCGACAGCGCCTTCTTCCTCACCCGCGAATTCGGGCGCGACATGGTGGCGCGCGGCAGCGGCAAGATCGTCTTCACCGCCTCGCTGCTCACCTTCCAGGGCGGCATCACCGTCCCCGGCTATGCCGCGAGCAAGGGCGCCGTCGGGCAGCTCACCAAGGCCTTCGCCAACGAGTGGGCCGCGAAAGGCGTCAACGTCAACGCCATCGCCCCCGGCTACATCGACACCGACAACACCGAAGCCCTCCGCAAGGATCCCGTGCGCAGCGAACAGATCCTCGCCCGCATCCCCGCCGGCCGCTGGGGACGCCCGGAAGACTTCAAGGGCCCCGTCGTCTTTCTCTGCTCCGAAGCCGCCGCCTACGTGCACGGCACGATCCTGCTCGTCGATGGCGGCTGGATGGGCCGCTGACTACGCCCGGCCCGATCGCTGTCCGCGAAGCCCGGGAGCCAGCAACCACAACCCCGCACTACCATGATCACTCGTATCCGCAAACACCTCACAACTGTCGGTCTCGCCGCCGCCCTCGCGGCACCCGCCGCCGCCCTCGCCGCTCCACCCTCGCCCGAAAGCGTCGCCGATACCCTTCGGCGCGTCGCGGACTGGCAACTCGCCAACCCATCCGGCACCTCGATCCATGATTGGGTCATCGCCCCGCTCTACGACGGGCTCATCCGCGCCGCATTCACCACCGGTGACGCCCGCTACCTCGCGGCCGTGGTCGAGCTCGGACACCAGGCCAACTGGGCGCCCGGGCCGCGCCTCTACATGGCCGACGACCACGCTGTCGGCCACGCCTGGCTCGACATCCACCTCATCGACCCGAGCCACAAGGAGCGTCTCGCGCCCGTCAAGGAACGGTTCGACTACGTCATCGACCATCCCATCACCATACCTCTCAGCTTCGCCGACCGCGCGCGCAACCAGGGCGTGGCGCCCGAGGACCGCTGGAGCTGGTGCGACGCCCTCTACATGGCCCCGCCCACCCTCGCCCGCCTGTATTCGGCGACAGGCGACAAAAAATACCTCGCATTCCTCGACCAGGAATTCCGCTTCACCTACGACACGCTCTGGGACCCCGAAGTGAAGCTCTTCTACCGGGACGACCGCTTCTTCGACAAGCGCACCCCCAACGGCAAGAAGGTCTTCTGGAGCCGCGGCAACGGCTGGGTCTACGCCGGACTCTGCCTCACCCTCGAACACCTCCCCGCCGATCACCCCACCCGCGGCTTCTACGAAAACCTCTTCCGTGAAATGACGACGGCCGTCCTGAAGGCTCAGCAGGCCGACGGCCTCTGGCGCCCCAGCCTTCTCGACCCCGAGGAAATCCCCCACGGCGAGGCCAGCGGCAGCGGCTTCTATACCTTCGGGCTCGCCTGGGGCCTCAACCACGGCCTGATCGAAGGCCGGACGGTCCGCGAAGCCGCCCTTCGCGGTTGGCAGGGACTGACCGGCGTCGTCGGCGAAGACGGCCATGTCGGCTACGTGCAGCCCATCGGCGCGGCCCCCGACAAATTCACGCCGCAGAGCACGGCCGACTACGGCACCGGCGCCTTCCTGCTCGCCGGCTCCGAAATCTTCAAACTGGTTGGCGGAGAGGTATCCGTCGATCCGGCACACTTACTCGATGAGGCCGAAGAGATCGCCGAGAAACATCTCACCACGCCCCGGGCCTACGCCCGCATCATCGTGGAGCGCGCCGAGGACGTCGCCTGGGAGAATGACAAGATCGCCTTCCGCGTCTATGGTCCGCCCCTGCGCGAAAGCATGGAGGACGCCGGCGTCGATGTCTGGGCCAAGCGCGTCGACTACCCCATCATCGACAAGTGGTATCGCCTCGAAAACGAAGGCGTGCGGTCTTATCACGAGGACCACGGCGAGGGGCTCGACGCCTACAAGGTCGGCGACACCCTCGGCTGCGGCGGCATGGCCCTGTGGGACGGCGAAAAACTCATCATGCCCAACGTCTACCAGAAGGCCGAGATCCGCTGGACCTCCCGCGATATCGCCTGGATCCGCCTCTTCTATCGCTATCCCGACCAGAACGGTCGCGCCGTCTGGGAGCGCCGCGATATCCATCTGCGCATGGGCGAACAACTCTACGAGGTGACCTCCCGCTTCACCTACGATCACTGGCACTGGAACGCCCGGCCTCTCGCCGGCACCACGGTCGCCGTCGGGCTCGTCAACCAGACGGCCGAGGCCCGAGCCGAGTTCGACCAAGCCACCGGCACCATGGCCCTTCACGATACCCTTGCCGACAGCGCCTTCGCCAGCGGCGCCGCCTTTGCACCGGCCGCCGTGGTCGATATGCGCGAGGCGCCCCACACCGGCCAGCTCGAAGGCCGCCGCCACGCCCTCGCCATCCTGCGCACCGACGCGGAAGGAATGGTGCGCTATCGCGCCGGCTACGCCTGGGCCGCCGCCGGCGCCGACACATCCTCCGAGGCCTGGCAGGCGGTCCTGAAGAAAGCCGCTGACACACTCTCGCAGCCGTAGAAACACGCCTCGAGTGTGCTCTCGCTCCCCATGAAACGCCCGCCGGCCTCCGGCGGGCGTTTTCTCTGGTCCCCCGGGCGCGGCAGGCCTCGTCTTTTGCAGGCGCGCCCTCAGAAGCCTTCGGCGCACACCGGTTCGCCGGGATCGCGCCCGATCTCGGCGAGTCGATAACCGAAGCCGCTGCCGCCGATCGTCGAGAGATCGACCACGCCATCCCGCCGCCGGTAGAGCCCCGGATGCACCCGCGCCTCCAGGGCCGAAGCCTCCGGATAGAACTGGATGGCATTGGTTTCCACGCCCATGATCGTCCCCGCGTGCGCGGCGAGCCGCACGTGCGGGATCTGGGCGAGCATCGGGTTGGTGAGATCCTGCACCATCAGCTCCATGCCGTGTGCCCGGGGCCAGCACAGGCTCAGGAGCGCGCCGGTCTGTGTCTTGCAGGTCTTCAACGCCACGCCGGTCCACCCCAGTTCGTGGCCCATGCGCACGAGGCGCCAGTCGTGGGCACTTTCGTCCATGAAGAGCGGTTTGCGCCGCGACAGCTCGTGAACGTCGATCGGATGCGCTTCGAGATCGTAGGGGAACGGCTGCTCGACATAGCGGATCATCCCCCAGATCGCCGGCTCCTCGGTCCGCAGCCGATCGAGGATGGCGTTGACGTAGGCGGGATCGGTCACGGTGCAGTTGAAGTCCGTGCTGAGCATCTCCACGCCATGGCGCTGCGCGATGCGGCCGACGCGCACGACACGTTCGAAATCCCACGCGGCATCGTTGCCGCGCAGTTTGATCTTGAGGCAGCGCAGCCCATCCCGCCGTATCCAGTCTTCCAGGATAACGGGATAGCCGTCATCGGGCTCGTCGCCGGTCAGCTCGCTCGCGTCGAGCGAGTCCATTCCGCCCACGAGATGCCACGCCGCCAGCCGCCGGGGCGGCTCGGCGACGAGATAGTCCGCCACATACCGCCCCCTGAAGTCGACGCCTCCAACCGCCGCCGGCTCGAGCATCCCGCTGAGGTCCGTATTCGCAAACGCATCACCGTAGGTCTCATAGACATCGGCGCCATGGAGATTCCCGAAGGCGTCATGCAGCGCGATATCGAAGGCCGAACAACACACGAGCGCCGCCAGATGGGGCATGGGCTCCGTCCCCGCCCGCGCGGCGTTGAACGCTTCTGCCGCGCGCGGCAGCTCGGTCTCGAGAAACGCATGCCCAACCTCCAGCGCCGATCCCTCCCGATCAAAGCGGGCCCATCGGCCCGTGAGGTCGTGGCAGAAGCTGATAAGCGCATCGAGCCGCTCGCGATAGGGCAGCGGC
>RFJS01000184.1 GCA_003694825.1 Verrucomicrobiota bacterium
GTGGGTGGTGAGCGTATCGGTTTTGTGGGGCTGGACGTTGTATTCCCAGCCGTTGTCGACGCCGAGATTGCGGGCCGGGCCGTCGATTTCGAAGCGCACTTCGGTCTCGGCGGTGGTGACGAGGTGGCCGGCGGCGTCGAGCAGCTGCAGGGAGATGACAGCGGCGTCCTCGCCATCGGCGGCGAGGGTCTCGCGGGTGGAGGCGAGGGCGAGCCGGGCGGTCTCGCCGTGGGTGGCGAGGGTGAATGTCTCGGCCTTTTCTCCCGCGTTGTAGCCGATCGCCGTCAGTTCGCCGTCGGCGTAGGGGACGAGCCACTTGATGATATTGTCGTCGGCGAAGTCGGCGCGGGCCTGGCGGCCGAGGGAGCGGCCGTTGAGGAACAGCTCGACTTCTTCGCAGTTCGTGTAGACCTGGACGACGATGGGCTCTCCGGCGGTGTATTGCCACTTCGGGTAGACGTCGTACCAGTCCCAGTAACGGAGCAGATCCCACATCGGCGGCGGGGTCTTTTTCATGGTGAACGTCCAGCCGGTGTCGGGGGAGTAACTGTATTCGGATTCCGATGCCGGGGTGGTGACGATGTGCACCTTGGGGGTGTCCGTCCAGAGGCACTCGAAGAAGTGGCCGCGCGGGGTTTTGAAGCCGGCGAAGTCGAAGAACGAGATCTCCAGGCCCTTGCGCGGCCAGGGGCCCGCCTCGCCGAGATAGGCGAAGCCGGTCCACACGAAGATGCCGGCGACGAAGTCGCGCTCGAGGCAGGCTTTCCACTCCGACCAGGCGCCCCAGTTTTCCGTGCCGAGGATCTTCAGCTCCGGGTAGGTCTGGTGGGCGATGTCGTATTCGGAGGCCCGGTAGTTGAAGCCGAAGACATCGACGGCGTCGGCGTAGCCGCTGGCGATGCTGACGGACGGCCGCACGCTGCCGCAGGTGATGGGGCGGGTGTCGTCGATCTCGCGAATCCAGCCGGCGAGGCGGCGGGCCCAGGCGGTGAGGGCGTCGCAGCCGCCGGTGATGCGGTCGAGCTCGGCTTTCAGTTTCGTGCGGTCGTATTCGAATTCGCCGTCATCGTAGGGACCTTCGGGGTGGGTGAAGGCGTCGAAGACCTTGGAGTATTCGGGAAAGGTCCATTCGATCTCGTTGCCGATGCTCCAGAGGATGACGGAGGGGTGGTTGAAGTCGCGGCGGATGAGATCCTTCAGGTCGCGTTCCGCCCATTCGTGGAAGTGTTCGGGGTAGGCGTAGCCCGCGAGCAGGTCGGTCGCCTTGCCGTCGCCGAGGTATTCCAGGCTCTTGTCCTTGGGGCGGTCCCACTCGTCGAAGGCTTCGGCGAGCACGAGCATGCCGAGTTCGTCGCAGGCGTCCATCAGCTCAACGGCGTGCGGGTTGTGGGCCATGCGCACGGCGTTGACGCCGATGGACTTGAGCCGCTGGAGGCGGTCGATCCAGAGGGCTTTGGGCACGGCGGCGCCGACCGCGCCGGCGTCGTGGTGGAGGTTGACGCCCTTGATCTTCATGCGCCGGCCGTTGAGGGAGAAGCCGGTGGCGGCATCGAAGTGGAAGGTGCGGATGCCGAAGGTTTCCTCGACCGTGTCGATGGGGTGGCCGCGCTCGAGCAGCTCCACGCGCAGACGGTAGAGGTGCGGGGTGTCGGGCGACCAGAGGCGCGGGTTGCGGACAGGGAGGGAGAGATCGGCCTCGGTGTCGAAGGGGCCGGAGAGGATGGTGCCGGCAGTTCCGGCGGGTTCGCCGTCGGGACCGGTGACCGAAAGGCGGAGGCGAAGTTGTTCGGGGGCGAGGTTGCCGGTGTTTTCGATGCGGGCGCGCACCCGGACGGTGGCGCGGTCGGCGTTGACCTCGGGGGTGGTGATGCGCACGCCGTGCAGGGCGATGTGAATGGGGGCGGTTTTGATGAGGCGGACCTTCCGGTAGATGCCCGAACCGGTGTACCAGCGGGAATCGGCGAAATGCCGATGATCGACCTTCACGGCGATCACATTGGGGGTGCCGTCGAAACGCAGGTGCCCGTCGAGTGTGTAGTCGAAGGTGCTGTAGGCGTAGGGGCGTTTGCCGAGGAAGTGGCCGTTGATCCAGACGGAGGCGTTGTTGTAGACGCCGTCGAAGACGATGCGGATGTGCCGATCGCGATCCTCGGGGGAGAGGGTGAAGTGTTTGCGATACCAGCCGATGCCACCCGGGACGAAGCCGGTGCTGGCTGCGGTGTGCGGGCCCTGCTGATAGCCGATCTCGATGCTCCAGTCGTGGGGCACGTCGAGCGTGCGCCACTCGCGGTCATTGTATTCGGGGAGAAAGGCGGCGGGTTCGTTGCCGAGGTGGAATTTCCAGTCGTGGTTGAAGTCGATGACCGTGCGGGACATGGCGAAAGCGGTGGAGGCAAGAAGGATGGAGGTGAGGGCGAGCGTGCGCGCGGCGTTTCGGCGCCGGGGCGGATGGTCTGTTTCGAGTCGTTTCATGGATGAGTCTGGGTGCGTGCGCACGGCGAGCGCGCCGCCGTGGGAGATCCGAGGCCGGACCGGGGCGAGAGGGCGCGGCCGGTGGAGGCCTTTCCGGCGGGAAGGCGGCTCCGTCGTGCCGCCCGTTCGGGAGCGAGGCGAATTTTCCGCCCCTTAATCAGTTCACCGCACCGACGGCCCCGCATGGGCGGACGACGCGGGTTTCAAACTGTCCGGTCCGGCGACGCCTCGCTGGGGCGGTGGGGGCGGCTACACCCTCGTTTTCACGGGTAAGCGCTGAAAACATTGAAATCACCGGGCCGAACCCCTCTAATCCGCACTTATTTATGACTATTAAATCCCATCAGGAA
>RFJS01000185.1 GCA_003694825.1 Verrucomicrobiota bacterium
AGCCCGTGGGCAGGCCGCCCCATACGTTCCTACACGTGTGGGTAATCTGTCCAGTCCTTCCCCGCACAAGCGTTTGCAGAGTGTCCGTATCTGGCCTGATTTTCCGCAACGACACCGCTTCGGCATAATTGACCTCCCCTCACTCCGCGCGAGCCAAACCGCCGTCGTTCCCGGGCCGGCCGGACCGCAGTTACCACCAGGCTTCCATCTGCACGCCGAGGGTCAGGCCGTCGTCGTCCTCGACGTAGTCGGGTCCGCCGACCTCGCCGACAAAGGCATCGCTCCATCGGGAATAGGTGACGAAGCCCCGCAGGACCGGCCGGCTCATGAAACGTCCCCCGAGCGACACCTGGGGCGCGATGGTAAACTTGTAGAGGCTGCCGTCGATCTCGCGCAACTCGTCGTCCACCCAGTCCACCCCGCCCTCAAAGGCGAGGCTGAGGTAATTGTTGAAGTGAATGATCGGCCGCACCCCCGCCGACAGCCACGCAACCTTGCCGTCGAAGCGTCCGTAGTCGGTCAGCTCATACACTAGGACAGGGCCGAGTGAAAACCGGTCGCTGAGGTTCGCGACAAAGCTCTCCGTGAGACGCACCCGCCAGAAGTCGTCCTCGTCGGCCCGGATAAAGGTGACACCATCGACGGTGATCCGTTCGAAGCCCGAGGTGAACGTGATCCCGGGGCCCCGGCCGTATTGCAGGGAGAACTTGTTGACGCCGTCTTCGGAGATGAATCCCGCGCGGGTGTGGATAAAGCTCAGGGCAAAGCCAGCCGCGTCCTCGGCCTTGTTGCCGTCGGGGTCGAGTCCGCTCTGGGTGGTCGTGACCGTCAGGCCGAACTCGCCGGTGCCGAATGGAAGCGGCACGTCGTAGAATCGTAGATCCCAGTTGTGCTTGCTGAAGCCGGCCTGGTTCTCCGGATCCGGATCGGGCGACGATGCCACCAGGCTCCGGGAGCCCCAGCCGATCCACGCGAAGGCGAGCTTGCCGAAAGACAGTTCGAGATCCTCAAAACCGCCGCCGCCGCCACTCATGTTGTAGAAATAGAAGTCACTCACATGGATGTCGTGGCGCCGGTAGAACCGGTTGCCCGCCCAGAACTTCAACTCCGGCTGAGCCGCGACAACATTGCCGATTGAGGCCCATGCCTCGGGCAGAGAGACGCCGGTGCTGCCGGCATCGAGAAAATCCGAGTAGGGATTGTTGAAAGCGACACGCGCCTGCCAGTGCGCGACCGGCCCCGAGGGTGAGGAGCGCTCCGCCCGCGGGTCCAGGGCGAATGCGTCGCGAGCGAAGAAGCTCTTGGCGAAGGTGATCTCCGCGTAGGTCTCCGCTTCGTTGCCGAGGCGATATTTCGAACCGGCACCGGGCGCTTTGAAGGCGGTTTGGGGACCGCCCGCGTCGTTGCGTCCGTAGCCCGCGCGCACATACCCGGTGATGTCGATGTAGTTGGCGAGCACCTCCTCCATGCGCTCGCGGATCTGAGACTCGGCGAAGCGCGCGGCGATGACGTGGGATTCCGTGGCCGGCTGAAATGTCTCGGAGATCGCCCTGGCCCGATCGAACGCCTCGGCGACGGAGTCGGCCTCATCCGTGGGCGTTTCCACTGAGGCCGGCGCGCTCGACGCCGCGGCCTCTTCGCCCTCATCCGCGGTTTCCGCCTCGAGCGCATCGATGCGCGCTTCGAGCTGCCGGATTCGGCTTTCGTATTCGGCGCGCAGCTCACGCAATGCCGCCCGCAGTGCGGCGGGATCTTCGCCCGCGGCGTCAGCGGCGATCCCCGGCGCGGCGAGAGCGAGCGTCGCGAGGGAAGCCCCCAGGGAAACAAGATGAGACACTTGCATTGTCGTCACGATTTCTTCGATTCAGCCGCCGCCTTCAGGATGCGGGAAAACGCCGCAAACACGAAGCCGGTGGACCATCCACACATGAGAATCCCCGTGAGCCCTTCGATCCCGGCCAGCAGCCGCCAGCCCTCTTCCGGGACGACGTCTCCGTAGCCAACCGTCGTGTAGGTCACGGCACTGAAATAAAAGGCGTCGACGGCCGGCAGCATTTCCACCCATCGGTAGAAGAGCGCCCAGATTACGATCTCCACGAGATGTGCGAGCACAACCCACCAGGCCATCTGCAGAAGCGTCCAGGTCGCCGGCCAGAACCGGGCGCTGCCGGCATCGAGGCGGGTGCGGAATCGGCTAGCGAGCCCGGCGAGGGTGAAGACATGGATCGCCACACAGAGGCTCAGCAGCAATCCGGCGAAAAACAGCTCCCGAACCATGGGATATCAGCCCGTTATTTCCCGGACTGCCTGCGGTTGCCGAAGAGTTTTTCGACGATCACCTGGACGACGTAGTAAAGCATCGGGACCGCGATCAGGCTGACCACCGTGGCCACCATCATGCCGGCGAACACCGTCGTGCCGATGATCTTGCGCGACTCAGCTCCCGCGCCGGAGGCGATGAGCAACGGGATCACCCCGAGGATGAAGGAAAGCGCGGTCATGAGCACCGCCCGGAAACGGAGCTTCGCCGCGCTGACCGCGGCCTCGAAGATCGACATGCCGCTTTCCCGCTGCGCCTTGGCGAACTCGGAAATGAGGATCGCGCTTTTCGTCGACAGGCCGATGAGCAGCACGATGCCGACCTGAGCGTAGACATCGTTGGCATAACCGCGGGCAACGAGCCCGGCCACCGCGCCGAGCAATGCCGTCGGCACCGCCAGACACACCGAAATCGGGATGCTCCAGCTCTCATACTGCGCGGAGAGCACGAGGTAGACCAGAATGATGGCGAGCAGGAAAATGATGGTTGTCCCGCCCTCTGCCGCCTTTTCCTGGTAGGACATATCCGTCCACGCGATGCCCATCGAGGCGGGCAGTTTCCTGGCGGCCATGTCTTCGATGATCTCCATCGCCTCCCCCGAGCTGTATCCCGGCGCGGCGTTGCCCATGATCTTGGCCGATGGATACAGGTTGAAGCGCTTCACCGTCTGCGGACCGAGCACCTCGTCGACCCGCACGATCGCCCCGAGCGGGACCATCTCACCATGGCGGTTTTTCAGCGCGAGATCGAGAATTTGGTCGCTGCGGGCGCGAAACTCGGCCGAGGCCTTGGCCTTCACTTTGTAGACGCGATTGAAGAGCGTGACGTCGTTGATATAGGCCGAGCCGAGAAAGACCTGCAGGGTGTTGAACACCGAAGACATGGGGATGTCGCGGGTGAGCACCTGGTCGCGGTCGATATCGATGAAAAGCTGCGGTGTGTTGGCGCGGAAGGTGGTGCTCATGCCGGTCAGTCCCGCCTGGGCATTGCCGTCGGCGATGAATTCATCGGCCGCCTGCTGGAGGATGGCGAGATCGCCCCCACCCTTTTCCTGAAGCTGGAAACTGAAGCCGCCCGAGAGGCCGAGCCCCGGGAGCGACGGCGGCGCAAAGGCGAAGGCGACACCGTCCTGCAAGGCATGGAGACGGCGGTTGAGGCTGGCGATGATCGCCGCCTGGCTGCTGCTCTCGTCGCGATCATCCCAGTTGTCGAAAACCAGGTAGCAGATCCCGGCGTTCGGCGCCGCCGCGCCGTCGAGCAGCGAGTAGCCCGTGATCGCGAGGTTGTAGCGCACGCCCGGGGTATCCGCCACGATCTCCTCGATCTGCCGGATGAAGGCCTGGGTTCGCTCCTGCGAAGCGGCGTCGGGCAATTGCGCGGAGACGATACAGAATCCTTCGTCTTCCTGCGGCACGAAGCCACCCGGCAACTGAACAAAGCCCCATCCCGCGAGCGCCACGAGTCCGGCAAACGCGATCACACCGATCGCCGACCGTCTCAGAATCATCGAGACGACCGCCCCGAGCCCGTTTGTTCCCGCCCCGACGAGCCCATTGAAAGCTCGCGCCCAGGCCGGCGGTTTTTTGTCGCCGCTCGGACGCAGCAGCACGCCGCAGAGCGCCGGGCTGAGCGTGAGCGCGTTGATCGAGCTGAAGAGCGTCGCCACCGCGATGGTGACGGCGAACTGCTGGAAAAGGATGCCGGTGATGCCGCCCATGAAGGCGGTGGGCACGAACACGGCCAGCAGCACCAACGTTGTCGCGATGACGGGGCCGGTGACTTCATTCATCGCCCGCCGCGCCGCTTCCTTGGGATCTTTGGCTCCCTTCGCCAGATGCGTGGTGCAGTTTTCCACGACCACGATCGCGTCGTCGACGACGATGCCGATGACGAGAATCAGCCCGAACAACGTGAACTGATTGAGCGAGAAGCCGAGCGCGGAGAGCGCGGCGAATGTCCCGATCAACGAGACCGGAATGGTCAGCGCCGGGATGAGCGTGGCTCGGAAATTTTGCAGGAACAGGTAGACGGTCAGAACCACCAGAGCCAGGGTGATGAAGAGCGTCTGGATCATCTCGTCGAGCGAGGCCTGGATCACGACCGTGTTGTCATAGGCGATCGTATATTCGACCCCCGCGGGGAAACTTCTGGCCATTTCGGCAAGCCTGGCCTTGACCCCTTCGGCAACGGCGAGCGCGTTTGCCCCTGGGGTCTGGTAGACGGCCAGCGCCGCGCAAGGCTTCCTGTTGAACCGAGCCGAGAACAGGTAGAGGTCCGAACCGAGTTCGACGCGGGCCACCTCCTTGAGCCGCACCACCCGTCCATCGGCAGTGCTGCGCACCACGATATTTTCGAACTCCTCCGGGCTGGAGAGGCGTCCCTTGACATTGATCACCCGCTGAAACGCCTGCCCCTTCGGGGCGGGCGGCTCGCCGATCTGGCCGGCCGCGACCTGCACATTCTGCTCCCGCACTGCGGCGATCACCTCATCGGCCGACAGCTTTAGCGCCCGCATGCGTTCCGGATCGAGCCAGATGCGCATCGAAAATTCGCCGACGCCGAAGGTCTGCACTTTGCCGACTCCGTCCACGCGGGCGATCTCGTCTTTGACAGACTGATTGAGGAAGTTCGAGAGAAAGAAGTCGTCGCGGCTGCCATCCGGACTGCTGAAGGCGACGAACAGGTTGGCGCTGGACATGCGCTTCTCCACGTTCACGCCCATGCGCCGCACCTCCTCCGGGAGCTTCGCGGTGGCGATGGAGACGCGATTCTGCACGAGCACGTTGGCCATGTCGAGGTCGGTGCCCGTGGCGAACGTGACGGTGAGCGTCATCGTGCCGTCGTTGGCACTGACGCTCTCCATGTAGAGCATGCCCTCGACGCCGTTGACCTCCTGTTCGATCGGCGTGGCGACGGTCTCGGCCACGGTGCGGGCATCGGCGCCGGGGTAGACGGCGGACACCGTGATCGTCGGCGGCGCGATGTCCGGATAGCGGTCGATCGGCAGGGAGACGAGCGCAAACCCGCCGATGAGAAGGATCACCAGCGAAATGACGCAGGCGAAAATCGGCCGTTTGATGAAAAAGTGCGTGAACATGGTCCGCGGCGTCCCCTGCTATTGTTGCGCCGATGCCTCTTTCGCGTCCGTGGCGGTTTCGGCGGTCTGGACGGTCGTCGTGACCTCGATGCCCGGTCGCGCCCGCTGCAGTCCCGCGACGATGACGTTCTCCGTCCCGTCGAGACCGGACTTTATGATGCGGTCAGTGTCTGCTTTCTGGCCCAGCGTGACGTAGCGCGCCTCGACCTTGTTCTCGTCGTTGACGATCAACACGAACGGCCCGCCGATATCCCGCTGTATCGCGAGATCCGGGACAAGAATGGCGTTTTCGGTTTTCTCCGGAATCAAGACCCGGCCGTAAAGGCCCGGAAGCAGTTCGCTGTCCGGATTGGGAAAGCGGGCGCGAACCGTGACCGTGCCCGTGGTCTGGTCCGCCCGGTTGTCCACAAAGTCGATACGGCCCGGATGCGGGTAGCGGGAACCGTCAGCCAGCTCGAGAAACACTTCCGGAGCGGAGTCCATGTCGTTTTCCTCCAGCCTGGCCAGATCGCCGAGCTTGGGCACGAGGACGCGTTCGCTGACGTTGAAGTAAGCGTGTATCGGATCCTGGACCACGACAGTGGTGAGCAGCGTCGGTTCGCCGCCGCCGACGAGATTGCCGACACTCACCAGGCGCCGCGACGCCCGGCCCGAAACCGGGGAGCGGACATCGGTGTAGGAGAGATCGATTTTCGCCTGAGTCACGGCGGCCTCGGCGGCGAGCACTTCCGCCTTGGCGGAATCGAGGTTGGCCCGGGCCGTGAGCACATCGATCTCTGAAACCGCCCGCGTCTTATAGGCCTGCTGGCGCCGATCGTAGTTGGTCTGGGCGATGCCGAGAGCGGCCTTCGCCGAGGAAAGCCGGGCCTCGGCCGCCTTCAACGCCGCCTCGTAGGGCGCGCGTTCGATCTGGAAGAGCTGCTGGCCGGCCTCGACGAACTCGCCGTCATCGAACATGACTTTCTCGATATAGCCGAGCACCCGCGCCCGAATGTCGACCGCATCGCGCGCCTCCAGGCGCCCCGGTGCCGGCATGAAGATCGTGACGTCCCGCTTCTCGGGTTTGGCGACCGTCACTTGCGGCGGCGGTGGCTGGACGAAGGTGTTCTTCTGCCGACAGCCGATGAGCCCGCTGAGCAGGAGAATCGATGCGGCGACGATGACAGAGGGTTGCGCTGTTTTCACGG
>RFJS01000186.1 GCA_003694825.1 Verrucomicrobiota bacterium
AATCAGCCCCGGCGCGGCCTTCCGCGCCGGGCGGTCGCGCCCCCGGGCCTCTCCGCCTCCGGTCCGGCCGCGTTCAATCCCGCTCGATCCTCGCCGCCTTCGCCACGGCCTGCTCGAGCGACATGCCCTGAAAGGCCGCCGCCGGCAACAGACGGCCGCTGCGCCCGTCGTTGACAAAGGCGCCCACGACCACGCCCGGCAGCGCAAAACTCGGATCGTTCGGGGCGTTCGGACCGCCGAGATCGGTGCGGCACCATCCCGGATCGGTGAGGTTGAGGCACACATTCGTGCCCTCGTATTTCGTCCCCAGATCCCGGGTAAACTTGTCGAGAGCGGCCTTGCTCGCCGAGTAGCCGGCCTGCTCCGGCTCGTCGCGAATGCCGCTGGTCGTATTCACGATCCGGCCAAATCCCCGCTCGGCCATCTTCGGCAGGAAATGGTAGCAGATCACCGCCGGTGCGATCGTATTGATGCGAAAGCTGATCTCGAAATCCTCGACCGGCGTCTTCAAAAAATCGTGGCGGTAGGCCACCTGCACGGCGGCGTTGTTGAAAACAAAATCGACCGGCACGCCGCGGGCGTCGATGGCCGCGAGCATGGCGCGCACCTGGGCGATGTCGCTGAGCTCGGCCGCCACCGGCACGGCTTCCACGCCCAGATCGCGCACTTCGGCCGCCACGCCGGCGGTATGTTCGAGGGACCGGCTGTGCAGAAGCAAATGGCATCCGCGCTCCGCCATGAATCGGGCGACGAGCCGGCCAATACCGCGGCTCGCGCCGGTGATCAGCGCCCATCTTCCTCGAGGATCAACCATGTCAGCAGGCATGCCGACGACCGTGCCACCCCGGCGGCGCGCCGCAACGCCTGCCCGGCCGCATTCGTTTGAGTCGCCGCGCCCGGCCCCACCCCGCCTCGACATCGCGCGCCTTGATCCGCCCCGCCCCGGAGTGCTACGCTCACCGCCTTTTGCTCAACCACCATGGCCGACGCCGACCACACCGCAGCCGACCGATTCCTCCGCCCGCTCGAGTTCAAGGGGCTGCGCCTGCGCAGCAACCTCTTCCTCTCGCCACTCGCGGGCTACACGACGCTGCCCTTTCGCGTCGTCATTCGCGAACTCGGCGGGCTCGATCTGTGCACGACCGACCTCGTCAACGCAAAGTCCCTGCTCATGCGCAACCCCAAGGCCATGAAGCTGGTGGCGACCTGCCCGGAAGACACCCCGCTGGCCGTGCAGCTCTTCGGGGCGGACCCGGCCGAGATGGCCGATGCGGCAAAAATGCTCGAAGAGATGGGCATCGCCTCGGTCGACGTGAACATGGGCTGCCCGGTGCGCAAGGTCGTGAAAACCGGAAGCGGCTCGCTCCTCATGACCGACCCCGACCACGCCGCCCGGCTGATTCGCGCCATGGTCGAAGCGGTGCGCATCCCCGTCACCGCGAAAATGCGTCTCGGGTGGGACTCGACCCGGATCACCGCGCCCGACCTGGCCCGCCGCCTCGAGGACGCGGGCGTGGCCGCGGTTTTCGTGCATGGGCGCACCCGGGCCCAGGGATTCTCCGGGCACGTCGATCTCGCCGGCATCCGCTCCGTGGTCCGGGCCGTGCGCACCATCCCGGTGATCGGCAACGGCGATATCACCACCCCGGCGCTGGCCCGGCGGATGTTCGAGGAAACCGGCTGTCATGGCGTGAGCATCGGGCGCGGCGCCTTCTACAATCCGTGGATCTTCCGGCAGACCGCCGCCCTCCTGAGCACCGGCGAAATCGTGCCGGAACCGAGTTTCGAAGACCGTCTCGCGTTCATGGTGCGCCATCTCGACGCCATGATCCGATTCTGGGGAGAGGAACGCGGCTGCGTGCAGTTTCGCAAAATCGCGCCGTGGTATGCCCGGCTCCTCGGGCCCTCCTCGTATTTCCGCAAACGCGTCGCCACCATGCGCACGCGGGCGGACTTCCTCGAGGTCCTCGACGGCTACCGCGAATGGCGCAAGCGCTTCCTCGACGAAAACGGCGAGCTGCTCCCGCGCTACCGGCCCGTTCCCGTCGGCGGTGCCTTCGCCGACACGGAGGCCGGCGACGCGCCGTCCATCGCCGTGCCGCGGGGTCCGAACGCCATCTGGTGAGCCTGCCGGGCACCGCGCCGCGCCCCCGCCCGCCGACGGCGAGGCCGCGGCATGCATTCGGGGTTCACATCCCCGGGGATTTCTCCAGACTCGGCGTGGAGGCAGCGCCGATGCTGCGCGAACCACCCGTGTTCCTGCTCGAGATCATTCTCGCTGTGATTCTCCCGCCGGTCGCCGTCGGCATCCGCCACGGACTGGGGCGGACCTTTGTCCTCAACCTCATCCTCACCGCACTTTTTCTCATCCCCGGCATCGTGCATGCGCTGTGCCTCGTGCTGCGCGACGTGGACGAGGCGGAGGATGACGCCGCGTCCTGACGGATGCCGCCGGCACGCGGCGCCGACCACAGGCGGCGGACCGCCTATCTCACGCCGGGGCCGGGCGCCGCTTCCCCGGCGGCCGAACCGGGCGCCACCGCCTGCGCGATGGTCGATTCGTCCACGGCTTCCAGGCGCTCAAGCGCCTCGAGCTGATCGCCCGCCTCGCGGATCGAGTCGTCCAGGACCTTGAGTTCCTCCCGGGGAAAGCCCGGCGTCTCCTCTGCCGCCATCTTCACGAGCAGGAGCTGATTGCGCAGGTTGTTCACGATGTGATGGGCGGACGAGAGCATGGCGCGATACACCCGGAGTCTCTCCCGCTCCACCGCCTGCTTTCGCCGCAACCGCACCTGGTCATACAGTGCAAAACCGAGAAACAACACCACCGGCAGGAGCCATTCGTCCACCTCCAGCAGCTCATGCTCATGTCTCCAGAGGAAGCCGACAAACGCCTCGAACAGTTCGGCATCGGTCCAGACGACAACCAGATAGAGCCCGACCGCGACGCCGACGCCGATCAGCGTCCAGCGCCCTGCTCCTGGCCACACTTTTGTCTCTCTCATGCGTTTGGGTGCGCCCGGCTCCCCACATCACGAAACCCGCCCCGACCGTGCGACCGCCCGCGCAAAAGAAAAGCCTGAACGCAACGGCATCTCGGGCGGTTTACCTCAAACAGTAAATAATTCGCCCGCGGATACGCCGGGGACTCGTCCCGAGACGGTCAGGAAGCGGCGGCGGCCGCCTCGAGCCGCGCCAGTTCGTCGGCCGTCTCCGACCAGGTGGCGTAGGCCGCCTCGAGCTCGGCCTTCAGCGCCTCATAGGTTTTCAGATCGGCCGTCGTCGCCTCGCCACGCTGGTAAAAGGCGGGGTCGGCCATGGCCGCTTCCAGTTCGGCCCGCTTCGCCTCCATCGTCTCGATACGCGCCTCGATTTCCGCAGCGCGCCGCCGCACCGGAGCGAGCCGGCGCCGCAGTTCGGCCGCGCGCCGACGCCGTTCGCGCGGATCCTGCGCGGCTCCCTCTCCCGCGCCCTGGCGGCCCATGGCGGCCGCGGCGGCGCCATCGCGGGCCTCGAGCGCCTCCATGCGCTCCAGATACTCCGAAACCGTCCCCGGATAGCTGGAAACCGTGCCCGGCCGGACCTCGAGCACCCTGTTGACGAATCCGTCGAGAAAGGCGCGGTCGTGGGAGACGATGATCACCGTGCCGGCATAGTCGGCGAGCGCCTCCGGCAGCACCGCCTTCGAGCGCATGTCGAGGTGGTTGGTGGGTTCATCGAGGATCAGGAGGTTGGCGGGCCGCACCAGCATCCGCGCGAGAGCGAGGCGGTTTTTCTCGCCGCCCGAGAGCACCCGCACGGGCTTGAAGATGTCGTCACCCCGAAAAAGAAAGGCGCCGAGAAGCGTGCGCACATCGAGGCCGGCCCGGGCCGTCCCGGCGGCCCGCTCCACCACGTCGATCACCTGCAGGGACGGCTCGAGCTCGCGCGACTGATGCTGCGCGAACCACGCCGGCACGACATTGTGCCCGTGGCGCACCGTCCCGGCATCGGGTGCTTCAGCCCCGGCCAGCATCCGCACCAGCGTCGATTTGCCCGCTCCGTTGGGACCGACGACGGCCACCTTCTCCCCGCGCTCAAAGCGCAGGTCGAGCCCGTCGAATACCGTGAGCGCCCCGTAGCGTTTCACCAGGCCCTCCGCCTCGAGCACGACCTGTCCGCTGCGCGGCGGCGGCGGAAAACGAAAGCGCACCGAGGCCTCCTCCTCGGCCAGTTCGATCACCTCGATCTTCTCGAGCGCCTTGATGCGGCTCTGCACCTGCTTCGCCTTCGAGGCCTTGTAGCGAAAGCGCTCGATAAACTCGCGGGCGCGCTCCAGCTCGCGCTGCTGGTTCTTCCACGCCTGCTGCCGCTGCGCTTCGCGGGCGCGGGATTCGCGCTCGTAGAAGGAATAGTTGCCCGCGTAGTCGTCGAGTTCGCCGGCGCGCAGAGCCCACGTGCGGTTGCACAGCAGGTCGAGGAAGGCCCGGTCGTGGGAGACGAGCATGAGCGCGCCGTCGTAGTGGAGCAGGAATTTCTCCAGCCAACGCTGGGAGGGGAGGTCGAGATGGTTGGTCGGCTCGTCGAGCAGCAGCAGCGAGGGCTGGCGCAAGAGCAGCCGGGCCAGCGCGATGCGCATCTGCCAGCCGCCGCTGAACTCCCCGCAGTCGCGCTCAAAATCAGCCGGCGCAAACCCCAGGCCGCTGAGCACGGCCTCGGCATTGGCGCGCAGGCGTTCGGGTTCGAGATCCTGCAGGCGATGCTCGAGCTCGCCCATGATCGCCAGCGTCTCGGCATACTCGGGGGCATCGGCCGGAAGCTGCCCGAGGCGCGCCTCGGCCGCGGCCAGCCGCTCCCGCAGCGCGGCCACATCCTCGAAGGCGCTTTCCGCCTCGGCGAGGACGCTGCGGCCGGCCGGCACCACCTCCTCCTGCCGCAGGTAGCCGATGCTCACGTAGCGGGCCTTCTCGATCCGGCCGGCGTCGGGCGCCGTCTCACCGTTCAGGATACGCAGCAAGGTGGACTTGCCCGCGCCGTTGGGGCCGACAAGCCCCAGCCGGTCCCGCGCGCCGATCGTGCCGTTGACGCCGGCGAGCAGGACGCGGTCCCCATAGGCCAGTTGGATATCCCGTAAGGTGATCACCGCGCGCAGTTAGCCGGGTTTGGGCGCCAAGTGCAAGTGGCCGGCGCGATGCCATTGACCGGCGGCCGATCGTGCGCATGCTCGCCGGCGTCTCGGCCTCCCGGCCGCCGGTCGGCGGGCGCGAGCGCCCGCGCGGCGCGACTCTCCCCATCCCATCGCCCGCGCCCGGGTTTCGTTCGCACATCCATCCGTCAAACCATGCTCAGCCGCTCCCGCTTCTCCCGATGTCTCGCGATTCTCGCCGCGATCGCGGCTGGCTGGTCGCTCCTGCTCGTCTCCGGCTGCACCTCCCTCGACTATCTGCAGGCCGCCTCCCGGTCTCTGGAGCGAGCCTGGGAACTGGAGCCCCCCTCCGCCTTTTTCGCGCCGACCATCGCCCGCGCCCTCGGGGATCCGGCGCCCCCGCCGATGCCGCCCCGGGCGAAGCAGCACTACCTCTCCGTGATCTACTACCTCGAGGGTCTCTCCGTGAGCGGCGAGCAGGAGCTGGAGCGGCAGGGGCTGCTCGGCGAGGCCTTCGTGCTGAAGACGCTCGCCCTCTGGCGGCTCGGCCGCCTGGCCGAGGCCCGCACCGCCGCGCTCCGCGCAAAGGCCTCCGGCCAGGAGGCGCTCAACGCCCGCGACCGCGCCCTCTTCACCGCGTTTGACGGGATCGTGCAGCTCGAAGGGGCGCTCGATGCCATCGAGGCCGGCCAGGGCTACACGGAAATCCTTCCGGCCATCGCCGGCGAAGGCGGAGCCTGGCGCCGCCTCGGCGCCGCCAGAGCCGAAGCCCGCGGCGGCGATGAGTCGCTGCAGATCGACCTGATCCAGACCCGCCTGGCGGCGTTTGTCGTGCTCCGGGACGCCCGCGAGAAACTCCCGCCCGAGGCCCGCCCGCCCCGGGACGAGACGTGGGAGCGCCTCGCCGCCGAAGCCGAGGTGGAACTGCGCGAACTCGCCGCGCTCCCGGCGGCCGACCCCGCCGCGCACGCCGCGCTCGTGCAGAGCTGGAGCGCGCGTTGCGGCCTGGCACCGGCGGCCGGTTGAACGCCCTGCCGGGCTTCGCCCCGGGCCGAAAACCGGGCGCGTCCCCGCCCGGATGCCGGCGGGCGAAAATTGAACCTCGCCCCCGCGGAGGAATTCACGTTACCGTTTCCTGCTCAACACCAACCAGCACTGGTGGTCCGAGCCGATGAAGATCTGCGACATCGCCCAGTTTTATTCCCCGTTGAGCGGGGGCGTGAAGCGCTACATCCACGACAAGAAGCGCTTCCTCGCCCAGCGGCCGGGCGGTCAACATGTGTTGATTATCCCGTCTCATCGCGACGCTGTCACCCGCACCGCGACGGCGACGGTTTACGAAATCAAGTCTCCCCGGCTGATCGGCTCGCGCAGCTACCGCGTGCTCATCGCGCGCCGGCGCATCCTCGAGGCGGTCGCCGCGGAAAAGCCCGACCTGATCGAGGTGGGCGATCCCTATCGCACCGCCTGGCTGGGACTGCTCGCCGGACGGCGGCTCGGCATCCCGGTCGTCGCCTTCTACCATTCGGACTTCCCGCGGGCGATCAGCCGCACCGTCAGCCGGTTCGCCGGACCGTGGTTCGACCGCCTCGTGAGCCGCCCCATCCAGCGCTACCTCCGGCGGCTCTACAACCGCATGGACGCCACCGTCGTGGCCAGCCGCCGCCTCTGCGACATCCTCGAGGCCTGCGGCCTGCAGCGCATCGTGCACATCAGTCTGGGCACCGACGTCGACACCTTTTATCCGCGCAACTCCCGGGATCGCATCCGCGCCGAGCTGGCCATCCCCGACGGCACCGCCATGCTTCTGTTCGTCGGACGCCTCGCCCGGGAGAAAAACATCCGCAACCTGATCGCGAGCCTCGACCACCAGCCGCCCGACTGCCCGCCACATCACCTCGTGCTCGTCGGCGACGGCGAACTGCACGACTACGTGTGCGAAGAGGCGGCGCAGCGTCCCAATCTGTCCTGGCTGCCCTACTGCGAGTCGGCCCATCGCCTCGCCGACCTCTACTCGGCCGCGGACCTCTTCGTGCACGCGGGCAAATATGAGACCTTCGGCATCGTCGCGCTCGAGGCCCAGGCCTGCGGCACTCCGGTGATGGCCGTCCGGGAAGGGGGGCTCGAAGAGGCGGTCGCCGGGGAAGACCCGCCGATTCTCGCCTCGGACGGTTCACCCGAGGCCATCGCGGCGGCCATCCGCCAGTTCCTCCGGCGAGGCGATTCCCCGGAAAAACGGGCCGCCCGCCGCGAGCGCATCGTCAGACACCTTTCGATTGCCGCCACCTTCGAACGGCTTTTTGCCTTGTACGAACACCTCATCGCCGGGAAGCCGGCGGAGACGTTTATCAAGGAACATCCAGAGCCCGATGAATTGCACCATCCGCCCGTATCGACCCGCTGACCGCGCCGCCGTGCGCCATATCTGCGCGGAAACCGGGTGCATGGGCGGACCGATCGAGCGGGTCTTCGACGACCGCGACGTGTTCGCCGACTTTTTCACGCGCTACTACACCGACTACGAGCCGCAGTCGGCCCTTGTCATCGAGGACCGGGACGCCCAGCGCGTCGTCGGCTACCTGCTGGGCTGTTTCCGCTATCGCAGCTACCCGTGGCGCATGCAGTGGCTGCTGTGGACCCGGATCGTCCCGAAGGTGGTCTGGCGTTTTCTCACCGGCCGCTATGACCGCAAGAGCCGGCGTTTTCTCTACTGGACGATTTTTCGCTCGATCAGGGAGACGCCGCCGGCGCCCAAACACGCCGGACACTTCCACTTCAACGTGCTGCCGGAATACCGCGTCGGCGTCGCCACGCGGCGGCTCACCCAGCAATTTTTCCGCATGGCGCAAGCCAGCGGGGTCCCGCGCATCTACGGTCAGATCCAGACGCGCGACGACCGGCGCACCGCTTTCTACAAGCGCTACGGCTTCAGCGAGTTTTCGCGGCGGCGCATCACGAAATTCGCCCACCTCGAGGCCGCCCCCATCTATGTCACCACGCTCGTCAGGGAGTTCGCGCGGAATGGGTGAGGCAAGGGAACGCCGGCTCGTGGTCTCCTTCCACGACCTGCATCCCGGCAGCCGCCGGGCCTGCGAGCGTTTTCTCGGGCTGCTCGCCGATCTCGGCGTCACGCGCACCTCGCTGCTGGTGGTGCCCTGCTGGCACGGCGGACGGCCCATCGATGAGGACCAGGGCTTTGTGGCATGGCTGCACGCGCTGGCCGATGCCGGCCACGACATCTGCCTGCATGGATTTTTCCACCGGGCCGATCGCGTCAGCGGCGGGCCGGTGCAGCGGTTCATGGGACGGATTTATACCAATAGCGAGGGCGAGTTTTACCAGATCGACGGTCCCACGGCCGCACGGCGGGTGCGCGAGGGACTGGCCATTCTCCGGGACCGCGCCGGGCTTCCCGTCGTGGGCTTCACGCCGCCGGCGTGGCTGCTGAGCGCGGCCGGACGCCAGGCCCTGGTCGAGGCCGGGCTCGCCTACACCACGACCTTCGGCGAAGTGGATCTCCTCCAGCAGGATCTGCGCCTGCCTGCACCGACCATCGTCTATTCCTGTCGCAACGCGTGGCGTCGCTTTGTCTCCCGGCTCTGGGTGCGTTTCTGGGGATGGCGCCATCGCCATGCCCCGCTGCTGCGCATCGCCGCCCATCCCGGCGACTTCGCCGATCCGAAGGTGGAGGCGTCATTCGTCCGGCAGGTCAGCCGGGCTCTCGCCCGGGGTCGCGTCGCTTCGAGCTATCGTGACCTCGTTCCGGTATCCGCATCCGTGGCCGCGTCCGCACGATGAGCCAGCCGCCTCCGAAGCTCAACCGGCGCAGGATGCTGCGCTATCTGCTGCAGGGCGTCGCCCTCGGCGCCGTGGCCATCGTGCTCGTGTTCGTTTTCACCGCCCGGGAAGACACGTTTCGGCAGCTGCTCAGTTTCCCGCGCTACTATCTGCTGCTGCTCTTCGGGATGGTCGTCACCGCCTGGCTGTGCAACGGCACGCGGGTGTGGATGATGTGCAAGGCCGCGGGGCATCGCATCCAGTTTCGACAGGCCATCGTCGTCTCCCTTTCGACCGAGTTCGGGATCGCGGGGACGCCGGCCGGGGTCGGCGGCACGATCGTGCGGCTGTCGCTGCTGCGCCAGGCGGGCATCTCCTTCACCACCGCCGGCTCGCTGCTGGCCGCTGACGCCGCGATCGACGTGGTTTTCTTCGCGCTCCTCTCACCCGTTGCCGTGTATGTGCTGCTTCGCGACGGCCTGTTGCAGCGGCTCTCGAACGATCCGACCGAAACCGATGCGCTCCTCGCGCTTGGCGGGGTCATCGGATCGGCCGTGCTGCTGGTGCTGCTGCTGCGCTCCCGGCATGTGCATCGGCTCATCGCCCGGGCCTGCCGGGCCACGGCGTGGGGTCGGCGCAAACGGCTTGCCGCCCGCCACCGCATGGCGCGCATGGCCTTCAGCCGCACTGTCCGGCGCGTGGTGGGTTCCCTGGTGTTTCTCTGGCAGCGGCGCAAGCTCACCTTGCTGGTCAATCTGTGCGTCGCCTCGCTGCAGTGGTGCTGCCGCTACATGGTTCTTCCCGTGGTGATCTGGGCGCTGGGCATACCGGTGAACCCGCTGCCGCTGTTCCTCGTGCAGGGCGTGCTCTTCGGCATTTCCCTGCTCGTCGTCGCTCCCGGCGGCGGCGGCAGCGTCGAACTGCTCACCGCCATCATCCTCCCCAACCTCGTACCCACCAACCTCGTCGCCGTCGTCGTGGTCCTGTGGCGGTTTTTCACCTACCATCTCTACCTGCTCGGCGGCGGGCTTGTCTTCTTCTACGGCATTCGGCACCTGCACCGGCTGTTCCCGCAGCCGGAAACGGCGGACAAGGACCGGGCCGACCTCGATAAGCTCGTCTCCTGAACCGCACGGCGTTTCCGTGCGGGTATCAGGATTGGACAGGTTGCGCAAAATCCTGACCAGACGGGTTGACGCCGTCATGTGCGACAAAGACGATTACCCACGGCTCCACACCCTCTCTCCCGTTCCCATGGCATCGAAGCTCGATCCCGAGACTGCGCGGCTTCTGTTCGACCGGCTCATGCAGAGCCTGCCGGACCAGGTCTATTTCAAGGATACCGAAGGGCGTTTCATCTGCGTCAACCAGGCCCAGGCGAAATTCCTCGGCGCGAAGACACCGGAGGAGGTCGTTGGAAAAACAGATTTCGACTTCTTCCCCCGGGACCTGGCGGAAATCAAGGACGCCGACGAACGAGCCATCGTCAGTTCCGGCAAGGGATTTGTGGGCAAGGAGGAGAACTCCACTCCCATCGGGTCGATCCGCCGCTGGTGTCTGACCTCGAAGGTTCCCCTGGTCGGTCCCGACGGCAAGATCATCGGCACTTTCGGCATCTCCCGCGACATCACGGAGATAAAGGAAGCCCGCGAGGCCCTCAACGCCCAGAACCGCCTCCTGCGCACCCTCATCGAGATCCTGCCCTGCCGCATTTTCGTGAAGGACCGCGAGGGGCGCCTCAAGCTCACCAACGAGGCCTACCGCCGCGCCTTCAATCTCTCAAGCGAAGCGGATGTGGTCGGCCGGCGGCTCGACGACTTCGTAAACTCCGAACGGGTGAAACGCTTCGCCGAGCACGACCGCGAAGTGATCGAGAAGGGCATCTCCATTCTCAACCTCGAGGATTACGATCCCGAGCACGGCCCCGAACATTGGCTGCTGGTCTCACGTGTCCCGCTGCGCGATGCCGACGGCAACGTCGAGGGCGTCGTCGGCATGGCGGCCGATATCACCGCGCAAAAGGAAGCTGAAGCCCGCGCCCTCAAAGCCCAACAGGAACTCGAGGCGAAGAATCGCCAGATCGAGACCGAGCTGCTGCTCGCGGGCGAACTGCAGACCGAGCTGATGGCCTCGAGCATCCAGAGCGTGCGCGAGGAACTCGATCCCGCCGCCCCCTACCTGCCGCAGATCCACTTCCACTACCAACCCTCGAACCACCTCGCGGGCGACTTCTTCCAGGTGCTTCCGATCTCGGAGAACGCGTTCGGCCTGCTCATCTGCGATGTCATGGGCCACGGGGTGAAAGCCGCACTCGTCACCACCCTCATCCGCGGCCTGCTCGTGGACCTCAGGGCCGACGAACTGAGCCCGGCCGAAGTGCTCGGCCAGCTCAACGCCCGGCTGTGCGCGCTGCTCGACCGGCCGCCGCTGCCGCGCTTCGTCACCGCCCTCTACGCGCATATCGACACCCGCACCGGCACCGTGCGCGTCGCCAACGCCGGCCACCCCTGGCCGCTCTGGCAGCGCGGCGAACGCGCCGCCCAGCTCAACGCCGAGGAGTGCGATCCCGCGCTTGGGCTCATCCCCGACACCGAATATCGCGAGACCAGCCGCAAGCTCCAGAAGGGCGACCGCCTCCTCGTCTACACCGATGGCTGGATCGAGGAAATCAACGCATCCGGGGAGGAGTATGGACGCGAACGCATGCTCGCCTCCCTCGCCGCCACCGCCGGACTGAGCGCCGACGCCGTGCTCCCGGCCATGACCCGCGACCTCAGCCGGTTCGCTGGCGACGCCATTCACGAGGACGACCTTTGCGCCGTGCTCGCGTGCTTTTGAACGCGCCGCCGACGCCCCGGCGGCATCGCGCGCGGCTGACCGCGCGCGTCCCCCGAAGTTATTCGGTCGCGGTGCGCCAGCTGGCGATTTCGGCGCGGAGCTTTTCCGCCTCCGGCGACTCAATCTCCTCGTAAATCATCAACGCGGCGCTTCCGCGGGTGATCGCGTCGGCCACCTGCCCGCGCGAATGCACGATCAGCGCGGCATTCCACAGCGCCTCCGCCTCACCGGCGCGGTCGCCGATCTGCCGGGCCAGCTTGAGCTGTTGGTCAAACCAGTCCAGCGCCACCGAAGAACGCCCTGCCGCCTGATGCGCCCGCCCGAGATGGCCCATGGCGACGACGCCGGTCTGGGCGTTGCCGAGGAGATTGGCCACCTCGACCTGCCGCACGTAGCATTCCACCTCCTTTTCCGGATCGCCCGCCTCGCGATAGGCGTCGCCGAGGTTGCCCAGCGCATTGCCCTCCGAGGGCAGATCGCGAAACATGCGGGCCAGCTTGAGCTGCTGCTCGAAGGCTTCGATCGCCCCCTCGCGATCGCCGGCCTTGAGTTTGGCCCGGCCGAGTGCCGAAAGCGCGATGATCTTGCCGGAACGATCATCGATCTCGGTGGCAAGATCCAGGTGCTGCTGCGCGTATTCGATGGCTTTCGCGAAATCGCCGGTCTGCATCGCGATGTCCGCCATGCCGGCAAAGGACAGCCCCTCGCGGGCCCGATCGCCCACCTCCTTCATGATCTCGCGGGCCTTCAGCAAATGGTCGACCGCCTCTTCCGAACGCCCCTGCCGGTGCAGGGCGAGCCCCATGTTGCCGACGGCGCGGCCGACGAGGTGCCGGTCGTCCAGCTCCTCGGCGATGCGCGCCGCATTCTCGTAGGCAGCGTAGGCGCGGGCGTGGTCACCGATGTCGGTATAGGCGCTGCCGAGGCCAAACCAGGCCGCCTTGGCGCTCGCCTTGTTGTCGAGCTTGTCCGCCGCGGCCACGGCCGCTTCGAGCCAGCGCACCGCGTCTTCTGCCTCGAAGCGCATGCCGCCGCTCAACGCCACCGCGTCGACAAGGTCGAGCAGCAGCTCCTCCTGGTCCGGCGTCTCGACAAGGAAATCGAAGGCCACCTTGAAATGCGGGAGGTCGTGCAGCGAGATCTCCCATCCCGAATCGGGGGCCCGGGGCGCATCGGCCTCCCGGTTGATCGTGGCCCGGGCCGCTTCCGCCATCCGGCGGGCATGACGCCGGTGGGCGTCGATCCGGTCGGCCTCGCTCAGGCCGCCGGCCGCCGCCTCCCGGGCGTCTCCGACCCATTCATACAGCCCGACCGCCTCATCGAACGTAAACCGGTCCGACTCGAGACACGCGTCGACCACCTGCTCATCCATCGCCGTCACCGCGATCGCCGTGTCTCGATCAAATCCGGCCGGGAGAATGGAGAGCCGGGCCAATGCCACCTCGATCTCGCCCGAGGGAACCGGCTCGCCGCCGGAGGCGGCAGCAGCCTCCACCGGTTCGGCCGCCGTCGACGCGGCCGCCGCCTCCATCCGGTCCGCTTCCGTTTTCGGTGTCGACTCCTGCCGGGCGGCTTCGACCGACTCCGCTGCCGAAGACGCCGTCGACGCGGCATCGGCAGCGGCAGCCTGCCCGCCCTTCTTCGCGGCGGACATGTTTTGAAACTCCTTGAACATCAGGAAGCCGACGGCTCCCACAGCGATGACGCCAAGCGCGATCAGGGAAACAGTAAGGGTGTCCATGTGGAAAAGCGGCAGTGAATGTCGCCACCCCGGCGCGGTCAAGAGACCTCGGCGCCGATGCTCACTGCCGGTCCGGTCGCGCCCGCCCCCGCCGCTACAGTCCCGCCCGCAACCACTCCTGCAATCCCTCCTGGTAGCCCTTGCTCACTTTCAGGCGGGTGCCGTCCTTGAGCTGCACCACGTGCTCGCCATTGTAGGCCGTGGTGAGCTTGGCCACGCGGTCGAGATTGACGATGGTCGAGCGATGGATCCGCCGAAACAGCAGGGGATCGAGCCGGGCCTCGAGGCTGGCCATCGTCTCGCGCTGAAGCAGCGAACGCCCGCCGACGTGAAATTTCATGTAATCCCCGTCGGCCTCGATCCAGTCGATCTCCTCGGCGCGCAACACGATCACCTCGCCGGCGTTTTTCACCACGACGTGGTGCCGCGCCTCGCTGAGGGGAGCCGGCTCGGGCCGCGGCGCCGACGGCACCGTTTCCCTGCCCTCGCGCATGGTATCGACCAGAGCCACCAGCCGGGCATTCAACTCCAGCGCCCGCCGCCGACGGATCGCCTCCCGCCCGCGATCCATTGCCGCCAGAAGCCGGGGGGCATCGAAGGGTTTGAGCAGATAATCGACGGCGTGAAACTCGAAGGCCCTCACCGCATATTGATCGTAAGCGGTGACAAACACCACCTCCGGCCTGTCCTCGGCATCGAGCTGCTCGAGCACCGCAAAGCCATCGGCATCCGGCAGGTCGACATCGAGAAACACCAGATCCGGCCGCTTTTCCCGAATCAACCGCACCGCGCTGCGGCCGTCTTCGGCGTCGCCGACGATTTCCACGGCATCGTGCCGGCTGAGCAGACGGACAATGCCGCGGCGGGTGCCGGGGTCATCATCGACGACGAGAATCCGCAGGGTGTCGTGCATGGATCAGACAGTAGAGACGTGAATACGGACGGCATCAACGCCTACCCGTTCACCTCGCTCGCGTCGATACGCGATCACCGCCGCCAGCGACAAATCGCGCCTTTCTCTTTCGATTGAGCCGTCCCGCGCCACGCCCGGAGCGCGCCTTCCCGGCGCCGCTGCCGCGCGGATCGCGCGATGCGCCGCACCGCTTCGTCCACCTCCCGGCGTTCGCGCCACCCGACGAATACCGGAACTCTGCCGCTGAATCCGCGGTCCGGGCTTCACGCGCGGCCGAAACCTCCCTATGGCTTACTCATTGCAATTTCCGGGAAAATCCCGTGCTTTCCCCGCAGGACTCTGCATATGAACACGTTCGCGAACCGAATCATCCTCGCCCTTGCCGTGCTGCTCGCTCCGGCGACCACGGCCGTTTACGGCGCCAAGAAGACATTCCGCGAGAAGCTCGCAGAGAAGATAGCCTCGTGCGAATACTCCTTCGAAGTGGTGATGAGCAAGGAAAGCTCGCGCATCCCGCCGCAGGTTTTGCGCGAGGCGAAGGGCATCATCATCGTGCACATGTATCGTGCCGGCTTCGTGTTCGGCGGCACCGGCGGATCGGCCGTGTTCATGGCGCGCCTGCCGCAAACCGGCGACTGGGGACCGCCCGTGCTGCTCGACCCCGGAGGCGTCAATGTCGGCTTCCAGGCCGGCGTGAAAGAGATCAACGCCGTCTTCCTGCTCATGACCGACGAGGCTGTCCAGGCCGCCTACACCGGGCGCTTCGACCTCGGCGCCGATGCCGTCGCCGTCGCCGGGCCGAAATACGCCGAGCGGGAAAACTTCGATCTCTTCAAGGCCCCCGTCCTCGTCTACTCGACCTATGGCGGCCTCTTCGCCGGTGCCTCAATCAAGACCGGCTGGATTACACCCTACGACCGCGCCAACCGCGAACTCTACAACACGGCCTTTGGCACACCGGAGATCGCCATGAGCACGTGGTTTCAGGTGCCCCCGGAGGCGCGCTCGCTCGTCGCCCGGGTCAAGGCCGCAGAAAAGGGCAAGATCTGACGTCGGCCGACCGCCCGTCGGCAGGAGCATCCGCATCCGCCCCATTTTCGAAGCGCCGCGCATTGCGGCGCTTTTTTTGCGTCCACCTCAAAGCGGCGGCAGGCCACCGTCCTGCGGTCCCGGTCGATGCCCGCACCTGAAAAACCGGATACCTGTCAGTGGACGGCGATGGCCGCGGCGAGGACAGGCTCCGGGCTTTTCCTTTCCCCGCGCGCTAACGCCGGCGGCGCCGCAGGATGTCGAAAACGACCCAGAGTCCGAGCACGCCCGAGAGCAGATAGCCGAGGATGCCGATCAGCGGAAAACCGAACAGATGCGGCCGCACATCGGTGGTCAGAATCAGCGACGAGCCGACGATGAGCGCCGCGATGATCACCCCCACGGTAATCTTGTTGCTGGCGTCATTGATCGCCTCGTCCAGATCCTCCAGGCCACGGTGCTGAAAATTGATCGTCGCCGTCCCCTCCTCGAAAGACCGCAGCACCCGGTGCATCTCCGCCGGAAGATCCTGCAGGCGGGCGACTCCGGAGACGAGGGAGCGCCGAAACGCCCGCCACATCTCCATCGGATCCCGCCGCTCGCGCAGCAGGGCCTCCACCGCCGGCCGGAAGCTCGACTGCAGATTGAAGTCCGGATCGAGCGCGGTCCCGACTTCCTCCACGGAAAGGACGGCCTTGGCCACCAGCGCGTAGTCCTGCCCGATTTCGATGTCGTAGGAGCCGAAGATGTGCAACAGGCGCAGCAGCGCCCGTCCGATCTGTCCCTTGCCGGTCGCCGGATTGAGTGTCTCGCGCAGCGCGAAGAGGATCTCCCGCTCCATGTGACGGATGTCCCGCGAGGTGTGCGACGCCCGCCCGAGATCCATGGCGATGCGCACGACCTGCCCCGAATCCCCCTGGAGAAACGCGCCGAAGAGATCCACCAGGGTGTAGCGCATCCGCCGGGTGAGCTGCCCGACCAATCCCCAATCGAGAAAACACAGCCGCCCATCGTCGGTCACCACGATGTTCCCGCCATGCGGATCGGCGTGGAAAAATCCGGAGACGAGGATCTGGTGAAAGATCGAACGCGCCCCGGTCTGCGCCAGGCTCACCGCCATCTCGCTGCCGGGCTCGAAGGAATCGAGCTTGCGGCCGGTGACGCGCTCCATGACCAGCACGGTCCGCGAGGTCAGTTCCTCGTAGGGACGCGGAGCAAAGACCTCCTCCGGCGCGGGGTTCTGGTAGTTGAAGAAGTCCGCGTTGCGCGCCTCGATGCGAAAATCCAGTTCCCGCTCCAGCCCCTCGCGCAGCTCGTTCATGATGCCCGGCAGGTTGTAGGGCCGCAGCTCGCTCACCCGCCGGTGGGCCTGGTGGGCAAACCACTCGAGGATTTCAAAGTCCGCCTCGATCGTCGCCCGGATGCCGGGACGCTGCACCTTTACCGCCACGGCCGCCCCGGTATCCCGCAGCCGGGCAAAATAGACCTGCGCCAGCGAGGCGCTCGCCACCGGCGTCTCGTCGAACTCCGAGAAAATCTCCTCCGGCGGCCGCGGCAGCCCGGCGCGCAACACCGGCTCCATCGCCTCGCGCGGCTGCACGGCCACGCGGTCCTGCAGCTTGCGCAATTCGAGGATGAGCGGCTCCGGCAATACGTCCGGCCGCATGCTGAGGATCTGGCCGAACTTCACGAAGGTCGGCCCCAGCTCCTCCAGCACCTTGCGAATGCGCTCCCAGGTATTGAGGTGTGCCTCGGGCGCGGGGACGAAACGCCGCATCCAGCCTGCCGGCGGCTCGAGCCGCTGGAGCAGGTCGGCAAAGCCGTTGCGGATGAGGACGGTGGCGATCTCCCGCGCCCGGCCGGCGTTGGAGATCAGATCGAAGGGATTCACGAGTTATTCTCGGCGCGCTGCTTTTTCGTGGCGAGATTGGCCACTTCGATCTCGAGGGCGAGCAGCCGCTTCTCGAGCGCGTCGATGCGATCCTTCTGGCCGACGCCGGCCTTTTCGGCGAGCTCGCGCAGCGCCTCCTGGAGATCCTCGGAGGCCTTTTCAAACTCCTTGCGGCCCTGCTCGCCGACCTTGCGGGCCATTTCCCTGGCCTCCTCCGCCGAGACCTTGCCCTTCTGCACCCAGTCGGAGAGCGCTTCTTCGACCTTTTCGCCCG